>CACXES010000069.1 GCA_902766745.1 uncultured Ruminococcus sp. | reverse complement strand
TTTTATTGAATAATTGCCCTGCGCCCTCGTCGCCACTTGCTCCGCTTGCTTGATGCTCGTTTATTCGCATCGTCGCCTGCTCCGCTGCGTCTCCTCTTCCCAAAAAAACATCGGGTACAACCCTCCGTTTTTCAGGAACCCTACTGCCCAACTGCAACGAAAAAATTATTTCGGATTTGGCGGAAAGTTATCCACATTTTTGTGTTTTCACATTTTACAATCAGCTATCATTATAATATATTCACCAACTTACATATTCACACTGACCCTGCTTCATTTGACAACTGTAATATAACGCCTTCAACTCAAAGGAGTGCCCGAAAAATCAAAAGGGCGGAGAGAAGCTTGTCCTCTCCGCCCTTTTGGCGTGTATTTTAGATCGGAGCATCGCAGAGCGATGCTTGCAACCGCATCCCCGCTTCAGAGGCGGGGGACATCTACACTTAGATTATATATTATTATTTGAATAGTTGGGTGCCTCTTTCGTGATATATACGTCGTGAGGATGGCTTTCCTTCAGACCTGCGCCCGTGATCTTTACGAACTTTCCGTTTTCCTTGAGATCTTCGATTGTGCGAGTTCCGCAGTAACCCATGCCCGAACGCAAGCCGCCGAGCAGCTGATAAATCGTATCGGAAACCGCACCCTTATAGGGAACACGTCCCTCTACTCCCTCGGGAACAAGCTTCTTGTTGCCCTCCTGGAAGTATCTGTCACGGCTTCCGTCATTCATGGCACCGAGGGAACCCATTCCTCTGTATACCTTGAACTGTCTGCCCTGGTAAATCTCACTGTCTCCGGGGCTTTCCTCGCAGCCGGCAAGAATACTTCCCGCCATGATAACATCGGCTCCTGCCGCTATCGCCTTCACTATATCACCCGAGAATTTTATTCCGCCGTCGGCAATAACGGGAATGTTATGCTTTGCGGCAACCTGCGCCACATCATAGATCGCGGTAATCTGCGGAACGCCGATACCGGCAACAACACGGGTAGTACAGATTGAGCCGGGGCCTATGCCGACCTTCACCGCATCCGCACCTGCGGCAATAAGGTACTCGGCAGCCTCTGCGGTGGCGATATTTCCGGCAATAACCTGAAGCTCCGGGAATGCCGCCTTAATCTTACGAAGACAATTTGCAATATTATACGAATGACCGTGAGCCGAGTCAAGAACAACAACATCGACCTTGGCGTCAACCAGCTTCTGCGCTCTGTCAAGCACATCGTCCGTAACGCCCAGAGCCGCTCCGACCAGAAGTCTTCCGTTTTCGTCTCTCGCGGAATTGGGGTACTGAACCGCCTTTTCGATATCCTTAATGGTGATAAGGCCCTTAAGACCGCCGTTTTCGTCAACGATAGGAAGCTTCTCTATCTTATGACGGCGCAGAATTTCCTTTGCCTGCTCGAGGGTGGTTCCCTCCGGCGCAGTAATCAAATTTTCGTGGGTCATACATTCCTTGATTTTCTTTGAATAGTCAACCTCAAACTTCAAATCACGGTTTGTAAGTATACCGACCAGCTTGCCGCCCTCGGTTATGGGAACGCCGGAAATCTTGAACTTGCCCATAAGCTCCTCGGCGTCCTGCAGAGTATTCTCGGGTGACAGAAAGAATGGATCGACAATTACGCCGTGCTCGCTTCTTTTAACCTTGTCCACCTCGCTCGCCTGCTCCTCAATGGACATATTCTTATGAATAATACCTATGCCGCCCTCTCTGGCAATCGCAATAGCCATGGCCGATTCCGTAACGGTATCCATTGCCGCTGTCATTATCGGAATACGAAGCCTTATCTTGTTGGTAAGCCTTGTGGACAGGTCGGTCTCTCTCGGATGAAAATTGGACTCCTGCGGAATCAGCAGCACATCATCAAAGGTCAGACCTTCCTTGCCGAATTTATCGCTTCTCATTAAATCAACACGCCCTCTCTGCAAAATTTAAAAAATAGCCGCTTTAAAGCGGCTTCCGACTATTTTATAACATTATAGCACACACAACCGTCGCAGTCAAGCAGAAATATATCCAAAATCCGCAACTTATCGTCTAAATTCTTTCACTATTTTTTTGTGTAATATCACAAAACCGTGCGCATATCAAATCCGCCAAAGCCGCAGGGTTCATCTCTATTTGTGCGCCGAGTCTGCCACCGCTGAAGAATATCTCGTCAAAACCCTCCGCCGAGCGGTCTATCACTGTATCGTACTGCTTTTTCATGCCGATAGGGCTGCAGCCGCCACGGATATAACCGGTAACTGCGTTAATTTCCTTTACATGAATCATTTCCACGGATTTTTCACCCACCGCCGCAGCTGCGGACTTTAGGTCAAGCTCCTCCGCAACGGGGATCACAAAGACATAATACTTCTTGCTCTTTCCCACCGCCACAAGAGTCTTGTATACCCTCTCTAACGGCTGGTTCAACTTTTCGGCAATCGACACCCCGTCCATAAATCCGTCACTTTCGTACAAATGCTCCTTATACGGAATTTTGTTTCTGTCGAGAATACGCATCGCATTCGTCTTTGCCGCACCCTTCATTTTGCCTCGCTCCTTATTAATCAATGTATAAATTTTACCACCTGCACACCGGTTTGTCAACCGAAAACTCAAAACAAGGTTGAAAAAGTTATATATTTGTTATAATTATCGTATTTACAAAATCTATATATTCTATTATAATGTAGGTATTAAAAATTATATCCGCAAGGAGTGTGACGAATGAAAGTTAAAATATACGAAGACTTATCAAAAACACAAATAAACACCGCACCGCTGCGCTCACATTACATTCCCTACGACACTCTTGAGGGTGCGCTCGGCGGCAAGTGCGAAAGCTCAAAATACTTTATGCTTTTAAACGGAAGCTGGGACTTTGTCTACTACGACCGCGACATAGACGAGAGTGTGACCGATGGCAGACACAGCAAAATCGATGTGCCCGGCTGCTGGCAGATGCAGGGCTATGACGCACCGTGGTACACAAACGTAAACTACCCCTTCCCTGTCGACCCGCCTTACGTCCCCGATGACAACCCGATGGGCGTATACACAAGAACAATAGAACTGTCCGAGGACTGGCGCAGCAGGAGAACCTACATTATATTTGAAGGCGTTTCCTCATGCATGGAGCTTCATGTAAACGGCACCTTTGTCGGCTACAGCTCCGGCTCGCATATGCCTGCTGAGTTTGAACTGACCAAGTATCTCGTACCGGGCAAAAACACAATCTGCGCCAAGGTCAGAAAATGGTGTGTGGGCAGCTATCTCGAGGATCAGGACTTCTTCCGTCTATCCGGAATATTCCGTGATGTATATCTACTCTCCCGTGACAGCGACCACTTAACCGACGTCGAGATAATCTCCGATGACAAGAATATCACCTATAACGGCGAGGGAGAAATGACCGTATATGACGCTGACGGAAAGCCGGCCGATCTCAGCCGCCCCATTCTGTGGAATGCGGAAAAGCCATATCTCTACACAGCCGTCGTAAAGCACGGCAGCGAGTACATCCCCCAAAAAATCGGCATGCGCAAAATCGGGGTATCGGACAAGGGTGAGCTTTTGATAAACGGCGTATCCGTGCTGCTTAAAGGTGTAAACCACCATGACACGCATCCCAAGTACGGCTATTACATTCCGAACGACGAGCTGCGCTCTGAGCTTGAGCTTATGAAAAAGCTTAACATAAACTGCATCAGAACCTCCCACTACCCGCCGACCCCGCACTTTTTAGAGCTGTGCGATGAACTCGGCTTTTACGTTGTAGACGAGACAGATATCGAAACACACGGCTTCTCCAACCGTACCCCGTGGTACCAGGGCAAGATCGGCTATGACATAGAAAGCACTGAATGGCCCTGCATAAATCCCGAATGGAGGGATGAGTTTGTCAGCCGCATTGAGCGTATGGTGGAGCGTGACAAAAATCACCCCTGCGTAATAATGTGGTCGCTGGGCAACGAGAGCGCTCACGGCGAAAACCATATCGAGATGTATAAATGGGCAAAGCAACGTGACAATTCCAGACTTGTGCATTACGAAGGCGGAAGCTGTGTTCCGAACGATCACGATGTCTTCCCCCATGACAGCTCCGACGTGGTAAGCTATATGTACGCCGGTCTCGACAAAGTTATACAGCATGCCGAGGACGATGATATGCGCCCCTACTTCCTGTGCGAGTACTCGCACGCCATGGGCAACGGTCCCGGCGATGTCTGCGACTATATGGAGGTGTTCCGCAAATACCCGAAGCTTATCGGCGGATGTATCTGGGAATGGGCGGATCACACCGTTATACGCAAGGACGGCGTATACCTTTACGGCGGCGACTTCGGCGAGCCTACGGATGACGGAAACTTCTGCAGTGACGGTCTTGTTTTTGCCGACCGTACATTGAAATCGGGAAGCCTCGAGGCAAAGACTGCATATCAGCCGTTTTACACCGAGTATGACGGAAAGATGCTCACCGTTCACAACCTTTTCGACTTCACGAATTTTAACGAATACACAATCTGCTACAGCGTTGAGGTTGACGGAATTTCGATAAAATCCGGAAGCATCCACGCCGATGTTGCGCCACACACAACGCAAACCGTTGCTCTGCCCGTTGATTTGCCGGAGAGCTGCGCCCTTGCCTGCACTCTGAACCTGAGTCTTGTGGACAAAAACGGCTTTGAGGTCGGCTCAACCCAGCACATCCTTGATGTGCCCGCTGCAAAAAATGCTGTCTGCGACAGCTTTGACAAAATAACCGTTACGAAAAGCCACGATATAATTACCGTAAGCGGTGAATGCTTCACCCATACCTTTAACGCACACACGGGTATGCTCGGAAGCATTAATGGTCTGACAGACGCAGACGCTAAGCTGTCCGCATGGCGTGCCCCCACCGACAACGACAGAAACATCAGGCGCAAATGGGGTTACCTCTTCGGCGACAATATGTCCGGTGAAAACCTGAACCGTGTATGCAGCAAGGTCTATGACTGCCGCATTGAAGGCAATACAATCACCGTTGACGGTTCACTGTCCGGTATGTCGAGAAAGCCCTTTGCCCACTACACCGCAGTCTACAGCTTCTTTGATGACGGATCGATAAAGGTTGACCTCTCTGCGAAGATTCGAGAGGACTGCATTGAGCTCCCCCGCTTCGGATTTGAGTTTTCACTTCCGAAGGATTCCGCATCCTTCAGATACTTCGGCATGGGTCCTGATGAGAGCTACCGCGATATGTCCCGTCATTCAAAGCTGGGCATGTACGAAAGCGACACCGACTCGGAGTATGTTCCTTACATAATGCCTCAGGAGCACGGCAACCACTGCGGCACATTATGCCTTGAAACCGAGAACGGCCTGTGCTTCACTGCGGACACTTGCATTGAGATCAACGTTTCAAAGTATTCCGCAGAGGCTCTGACCGAGGCAACGCACACAGACGAGCTTAAGCCGTCCGGGCACACGATTGTAAGAATCGACTATAAAAACGCCGGTATCGGCTCCAACAGCTGCGGCCCGGAGCTGCTTGATAAATACCGCCTTTCCGAAAAGGAATTCGACTTCGGCTTCAGAATCAGCATTTAAATCCGAATAAATTTAAAAAAATCGCAAAGACTATCGGTATGAACGGCCGATAGTCTTTTTATGTCAGTCTTTAAACTTTGAGGTGTATATGGGTATTTTAAGAAAATATTATCGTCATATATTAATAGGTCTGTCAAGCGGCATATTAAACGGACTTTTCGGCGCAGGCGGCGGAAGCGTTGTCGTCCCTGCCATGGAGGAGTTTCTCAAGACAGAGGAAAAGCACGCCCACGCCACGGCGATAGCGGTTATTCTTGTAATGTCGGCAGTCAGCTCGTATTTCTATATACGAAGCGGAAATTTCAACTTCGGCCTGTGGCTTCCGGTAACCCTCGGCGGCGTTGCCGGCGGTGCGGCAGGTGCAGCGCTGCTGTCCAAAATCTCGGTCAGGCTGCTCAAGATTATTTTCGGAACGGTTATCGTAATAACTGCCGCAAAAATGATATTTTAAACGGAGGTAGCAATGGTATCTGTTCTTATAGGCTTTTTCAGCGGAATAATAAGCGGCATGGGCATCGGCGGCGGTGCAATTTTAATCCCCGCCCTGATTTTTACATCCGGCATAGACCAGAAGCTTGCCCAGGGGATCAACCTTGTGTATTTTTTGCCTACGGCAGTCATTGCCCTTATTATTCATCTCAAAAACAAGAATGTTGACATACCCGCTGCGGCGGTCATTGGTTCCTTCGGCTGTATCGGTGCGGTTCTCGGCTCTCTCATCGCCATGCACCTCGGCAGCGACCTCCTTCGCCGTATGTTCGGATTTTTTCTGCTGCTTATCGGAATACGCGAAATTTTAAAGGGTCTGCATACTAAGAAGTCAGATGCCCAATCCGATAAATCCGACCCTTAATCGACATCATAAAACCGAAAATCCTCCGATAGAATGTTAATCCACCGCCCTATATGTTTTCTGTGAAAAATCAGGTGTCTTTCGGCACCTGCTTTTTTACCGCAAATTTTAAAGCATTTGGTTTAAAACTATCAAAGGCAGGGCTCTGTATTATTCGCAAACCCTTATCTCTGCGGCGTTTCGGCGAGAATTTTAACATTTTGTGTACAATATTTTTACAGAGTTGAAATTTTTGAAAAAATATGTTATAATAGTATTCGGTCGACAGCTTGCAATTCTTCTGTCTGCCGAAAAAAATAATGAGGTGAAAACAAAATGAGAAAATTCGCAAAGAGAATTGTCTGCCTTGCAGCGGCTGCCGCAATTTCCGCAGCTCAGTTTGGCGTATTCGCGTTCGAGCCCAACTCCTGGGCTGCCGACGCCGTTCGCAGCGCGACAAATCTCAGCATATTATCAGAGGAGTATTCCACAAAGGCGTTTGACCAGCCGATATCCAGAGCTGACTTTGTCAACATCGCCATGAACCTTTACGCCACGCTCACAGCCGAGGAGGTTTCAACCGGTCCGACCAACCCCTTTGTCGATACCGATAACCCTTTTGCCAACATGGCGTTTTACGCAGGTCTTGTCAGCGGTGACGGTGAAGGACACTTCTTTCCGCAGGCAACCCTTACCCGTCAGGAAATGTGCAAGATCATGACCAGCCTTTTCGACTCGGCAGGTGTTTCGAGCTATAACTACTTCCCGTCCGACAAGGTGTTTTCCGATATAAAGGATGCGGATCAGATTGACTATTGGGCGAAGAACCACGTTGCCTTCATGCTTGACAACCATCTTATGGCAGGCGACGGCGACACGGGAATGTTTCGTCCCAAAGACCCGGTAACGCGTGAGGAGGCGGCAATAATTGCATATCGCTGCTATATCCTCTACGGCAAGAACTATAACGGCCAGATAAAGACCACTCTTCGCAGTACCACCGACGCAAACGGAAATACAATCCAAAAGCTTATCAAAACAATTTCTCTGCCCTCCGGCGCAACAATCGCTTTGCGCTATGCTTCCGATCCCGATAAGGCATCCGAGGATATAACCTGGCAGGGAAGCAAGGAAACCGCACCCAGCGGCACACCCCTTCAGATACCGGGCAGCGACGGTCTGTACAAGCTTAAAACCTATTCCGAAACGGTTGCCTCCGGCGAGGCGGCAGAAAAGGCAGCTCGCATCTTTCCGGACGGAAAGAAGTACACCTCCAAGGAGGAGGCCGACGCCCATATGACGGAGGTTACCGTCAACGTATACAAGCTTGACGAGGTCACAAACAAGAAGTATCCGTCAACCCTGACATTTAAGATCAACAGCGTTTTAAAGGACGATGTTATCAAGATTTTCGACGAGATATTCAATTCCGACAATCCGCCGCCCATAAAGGACGCCACCGCTTACGCATGGCGGAACTCCATGGCAAGCGGCTTGTATTCCGACCACAACTACGGCACGGTTATCGATCTTAACTATAACGAAAACTACACCGTATACGCAAACGGCACCACAATCGGTACCTTCTACGATCCGAACACCTCGGTATATTCCTTCCCGAATGACGGAATCGTCGTTCAAACCTTCGCAAAATACGGATGGCTCTGGGGTGCGAACGCATGGGTGAACGGAACGGTCGACTATATGCACTTTACATATCTGGGTAAGTAATTTTTCGACAGGTCAAAAGCCGCCGAGAATGGCGGCTTTTGCTATGCATATTAATTTTATGAAAGGCAGTGTACTATAAAATGGAAACATATTCGATATTCAGAGAGCTTGCCATAATACTGATTGCGGCAAAGCTTCTGGGAATCTTAGCAAGGCGGCTGAATATCCCGCAGGTGGTGGGCGAGATTGTTGCCGGGCTTATCATCGGTCCGAGCGTCCTCGGTATTGTACAGCAGACCGACTTTCTGTCGCAGATGGCGGAGATAGGCGTAATTCTCATCATGTTCTCGGCAGGCCTCGGCACAAATTTAAAGGATCTGAAAAAAACCGGTGCCGCAGCATTTTTGATCGCCTGTGCAGGCGTTGTCCTTCCGCTTATAGCCGGAGCCCTATTGTACATGGCATTTTACGGCTTTGCCGCCGTAGGAACCGTTGAGTTCTTCCGTGCGGTTTTTGTCGGCGTAATTCTGACCGCAACCTCGGTCAGCATCACTGTCCGCACTCTCCACGAAATGGGAAAGCTTAAAACCACGCTCGGCACAACAATTGTAAGTGCTGCTATAATCGATGATGTAATCGGCATAATCGTCCTTGCCATAGTAATCGGTGTCGGAACCGGTTCGGGCGACACATCTATCTCGGCGGTTATTGCCAAAAATCTGCTTTTCTTTGTTGTTATGGGCATCGGCGGAGTCATCCTCTATAAGATATTCCAAAAACTCGACGCAAAATACAGACACACTCAAAGAATCCCGATTTTCGGCCTTGCACTCTGCATGGCTCTGTCGTACATAGCCGAACGCTTTTTCGGCGTTGCCGATATTACCGGAGCATTCTGTGCCGGTGTAATCCTCTGTAACATCCACGACTCTGAGTACATTGACGGAAAAATCATTGTTAATTCATATATGCTCTTCGGCCCTGTTTTCTTCGCCGGCATCGGCTTAAAAACAAACATTCAGGGCGTATCGGGAACAATGATATTGTTCTCCGTGTGCTTTATCGCCGTAGCTCTTATATCCAAAATCGTCGGCTGCGGAGCGACGGCACGGCTTATGCGCCACTCAACCCTCGACAGCCTGAAGGTCGGCGTAGGCATGATGACCCGAGGCGAGGTCGCTCTGATCGTTGCCCAAAAGGGTCTGGCAATCGGTCTTATCGACTCGGTATTTTTCACTCCGGTTATCCTGCTTATTATCGTTTCGTCAATCTTGACGCCGATAATTTTAAAAATACTGTATCGGCGTAATCCCGTTGATACGACAGCATCAAATCCCTGATATTATTGCTCGGCAAAACGGCACAGTCGCAAAATCTGCTGCGATTGTGCCGTTTTATTTATTACGTTTAACCCCTGTCAGGTCAAAGGGCGGAGTGTATTCCGCCTTTGCGCTTGACCGCTCCTGGATATACGCATCCGAAAATCCGAGGCGAAGTGCCTCTTCAACAACGGATTTATACTCAAATGAGGTTATTCTTCGATTCAGCTCCGGGAAATCATGCAAGGCACCGTTCGGTGTAAACTGACTCATAATACTAAGTCTGAACTTGTCTGTACCAAACTCTGCCGAAAGCCGCCGCAGAAGCTCTATTGAATCATGACGACAGGACGGCAGTACAAGATGGCGCACAATTACGCCGCTTTGTATGATTCCGTCCGAATCATATACCGGTGCACCCACCGCATCAATCATGTATTTCAACGCCGCTATTGCAGTGTCAAAATAATCGCTGCAGCGGCTGTATCTTTCGGCAAGCCTGTCTGACGCATATTTAAAATCCGTAAGGTAAATATCCGTGTAATCGGACAAAACCTCCAGTCCCCGAGAGCACTCATAACCGCCGCAGTTGTATACAATCGGAATTTCAAGCGCATTACCTGCACACAGCAATGCCCTTTTTATCTCTTTTACATAGTGTGTGGGCGTCACAAGATTTATGTTGTGAGCCCCCTGCCTCTGCAACTCGAGAAATATTTCCTTCAGCCGCTGCGGACTGACCTCGGCACCGGCCCTGCCGCGGCTTATCTCTATGTTCTGGCAGAATACGCATTTCAAATTACAGCCACAGAAGAATACCGCACCGCTGCCGTGCGTTCCGCTTATGCACGGCTCCTCCCAGAAGTGGAGCGCCGCCCTTGCAATTCTGATACGGCTGTCCGCACCGCAGAAGCCTTTGCCGCTGTTCCGATCCGCCCTGCAGCTCCTCGGGCATATGCTGCACAAATCATTGTTCATTTTCTCCGCCCCCGGCCTTTCGCTTGTGATACAAAGCGCGGTACTCGCTGGGCGAAATGCCGTTCTTCTGCTTAAATGCACGTATAAACGCCGAATGATTCATAAATCCGACCATCTTGCATATGTCGTTTATCTTAATGTCATCTCGGGTCAGAAGCTCCTCCGCCTTATCAATTCTGAGTGATGTCAGATACACCTTAAAGGATATTCCGAGATGCTCCTTCAGAACCTTGGAAAGATACTTTGGCGTGACATTGAATTTCTGCGCCAAGCCGTCAAGGTACAGCTCCTCCGAAAAATGCTCCTTTATATAATCGGCAATCTCTGCCACACGTGCCTTACCGGACGGGGTTTCGATTCTGATAATATTCTTGGTAATATTCAGAAGCTCCTGCATAACGGTCTCGTCAGAGCCGCTCATAATCTCCTCAAGAATCCTTTCATCCGTCTTTTCTTCAAAGGTCGTTGTGCGAATCTTCTTTACCTTTATAACCTTTCCGACCGCACGGTATATGCCTGCATAAACCTGACTTCTGCTCTCCGGTGAGCTCTTCGAGCAGGATTCAAAGCTGTCGCAGATAAACTTCTCCGCATCCTCCCCCTTGCCGGTCAGAATGTAATTTATAAGTATGTTCTCGTTATATACCCCGAACGAGTATTCGTGAAGGTTATGATTGTCCACAATTTGAATCTTGTTGGCGTTCATATCGCGGAAAATATCCGAAAGTGCCTCCTGGTGGGAAAGACGCAGTCCGTCTATACCCTTATACACCTTCCCTATACCCATAAACAGGTCTATGTAATCGATGTCCGCAGCAAGCAGAGATTTAATCTGATCTATGGTCTCCTCCAACGCCTCGCAGCTTTCGTCCGATTCTATGTTCAGTATCAGATAAAGCGTGTTGTTTGTACTGGGCAGAGAGAAGGTCACAAACTGTGCCGCAAATACCGACTCTATCGCCTTGTAAACCTCGCTGTACAGCTGAGGATTTAACGTGAAGGCATCCGAACCGGCGGTTTGCTTTAGGGATATGTTTATGGCAATCGACACAAAGTATTCATACTTGAAAATAAGCCTATCCATTTCCTCATCACTGCCGGAGGCAGGGTTGTTCAGAATGTCAACGAGATATTTCTGCTGACTGAGCGGAAGAGTGACGGCAAGGTTATGAGTTAAATCCATGTTTTTGTCCATAAGCATGGTTATGGCATCGTTCACATACGAAATAACATTGCTTTCCTCTCCGCCGTCGTTGTCCCCTGCAAGCTTTTCGGCTATGGAGCGCCAAGGCTTGGACAGCTTTTGCGACCCAATGTACGCATAGATCAGCATAATCAGAATAATTCCCAAAGCAAGAAGAAGGATGCGTATAAGTATTTTATGCGTATGACCTTCAATGTCCGAGTACGGAATCGCCCCGGCATAGGTATAGCCAAACATTGCATATCTGTTCTGAGAAGCAATCAGAAGATACTTAACTCCGCCGTTCTCAAGATCCGAAACGCTGTAGAAATTCGTGTCATACAACAGCTTCGCCGATGCTAAATTCGGTCTGAAGTTAGACGCAGTATCAGAGCCGCCGCTGTAAATTTCGCCGCTGTCGTTGTTTATCATAAGCAAATGGCTGTTCGATGTAAATCTGTAGCGAGTAAAACCGTCATAAAGCTTTTCGGCATTGATATTGAATATAAGCAGGCTGTTGCTGACCTCGCCTATCATGGGCAAAATAACAGGGACTATCGTCTTTTCGTTTTCCGAGTAGCTTAAAGTCTCAGTGGGCTTTAACATCCGTGTCGAATCATAGTAAGACTTAAGCTTCTTCCAGTAATCCGCATCGTAGTCTTTGTATACACAAATCTCGCCAAAGTATCTGTCCGCATCAAAAACCCCCTCGGTATTTACAACAAATCCGCCCGACCGATTGAAGATTGCCGCGCTTTCAGCATACTCGGTTCGCGCTGCAAAGGAGTGGAGCGCAGTCTGTGCGGACTTTACACTGTCCGCAGCTACGCTGTCCGCACCCCCTGCGGTATATGAAACCTCACCTATCGCCGGAATAGACAGAAGCAGCTCCGCATCATTGCTTATATTCATATATTCCTCCTCCACCGATTTCAGAAAGTTATTCATCTCGGCGGAATACGTCTTTATAAGAAACGAGCGGAACTGATTTGAATAATATGCGTTACAGCTGTAAATAAAAAACACCACAATCAAAATGGGAACGCACAGCAAAAGAAAAAACCTATACACCATGCCCGATTTTTGAAATTTCGACCCGTCTCCGAAACCACTCTTTATTTTCATAAAAATAAACTCATCCTCTTTATCTGTTTAAGTTTTATTTGTTTTAGTTAATGTACCGCAGTACGCTAATACTAAATATACCCGAAACTTTCAAAAAAGTCAAGAACAAATAGCGAATTTTTGTAAATCCGAAAAAACGCAACAATAATATTTAAAAATAATAATAAATCTAAGATAATTTATTCTGTCCGGCACCGGGTCTGACATCCGTCAGATGTTCATATCCGGTGCTTTTTTATTTCATAATGAGCTTCGTCACCCCACAATTTCCGTTCACTCACAGCCCTGATTGCCCCTTATGGAACTGTGCACAGAGCAATCACTCCCTACACAGCTTACAATCTGTCACGGACTCTGCCCCGATCTAAATAAATTCCACATTTTAACATTAATTAATATCAAGCTTGCATTTTACTCTTTTATAACCAAAAAGACGAATTTTATATATAAAAAACAGGCGAATTTTTAAAATAAGTTGAAATTTATGTATTGCACAAACCGTATATGCAGTAGTATAATAGCTATATTGAATAAGAAAAAACCAAGTATTATTTGCACATTGTACAAAGTGCTCATTATTGATATAGTAAATATTATTAAATTGCGAGCCGCGAATTTGGTTAAAATACATAGATGAATATTAAGCTATGAAATTTCACCAACATCTTTGCGAATTATGAATTAGTATAAAATTATCAAATAAATATGAATTAAAATTATTATCTGCGGTTTATGTAAGGTCAAAGGTCGCTCGGGCAGATTCTCTGCAGTTCGCAAGATATAATTACAGAATTGCAATTTATCACATATGCCGTACACAATTTACCGTCCTTTGTCATATACAACGGGTTAAACGATTTATATATTAATACACCTGCAGATACAATTATTTAATAATGCACCTACTGTGCAACACAACAAAAACGAAAATAATAAATTTTAGAAAATAATAAATTTTATAATTTTAAATAATATATTATTAAAAAGGAGAGTAAAGAAATGAAATTCAGAAAAGGACTCAAAATCATGTCACTTGCGGCGGCGGCTGCTGTTTTATGCGGTTCGCTTGTCGGCTGCGAAAACGGAGGCGGTTCGACCTCGAGCAACGGTAAGACACAGATTTCCGTCGCAGGCTGGCCGTCTAAGGAAGGCAAGGATAAGGAGAACATGGAGGCAAAGAAGGCAAGGTTTGAGGAGGCAAATCCCGAATTTGAGATTGTTCCGGATAACTGGAGCTTTGACTTAAAGTCCTTCTACCCCAAGGCTGCCGGCGGACAGCTGCCGACAGTATACGGCACACACTTCACCGAGGTATCTCAGATTATTGCTGCAGGCTACTCGGCAGACATTACCGAGCAGTTGAAAAAGGACGGCTTGTATGACAAATTTAATCCGCAGGTTCTGGATCTTGTATCCAAGGACGGCAAGGTTTACGCATTCCCCTATGCCACCTATGCACTGGGTCTTGCGTTCAACGTAGATATGATGGAAGCGGCAGGCCTTATGGAAGCCGACGGCACACCGAAGCAGCCCAAGGACTGGTATGAGGTTGCTGAATTTGCAGTTAAAATTAAGGAAGCTACCGGCAATCCCGGATTTGTATTCCCCTCGGCGAACAACAACGGCGGCTGGATCTTCACACCGGTTGCATGGAGCTTCGGTGTAGACTTCATGGAAAAGGGCAGCGACGGAAAGTGGAAGGCAATCTTCGACAGTCCCGAGGCTACAGAAGCTCTGCAGTTTATCAAGGACTTAAAGTGGAAGTATGACGTTCTGCCCGCAAACACTCTGATTGACGGAACCGAGTATTACAAGATATTCGGAACAGGCGGCGCAGGTATACAAATCACTGCCGGTGACGTTCCCTCAAAGCTCACTCAGTACGGTATGCAGCCCGAGCAGTTCGGTATGATGGCTATGCCCGCAGGTCCCAAGAGACATGTAACTCTCATGGGCGGAAGTATTCAGGCAGTATCCAACAAAGCAACCGACAAGCAGATAGAGGGCTCACTTAAGTGGCTCGAAACCTCATATACACCTGAGGCTACCGATGAGTACAAAAAGAATACAGAAACGGATATCGACAGACGTCTTGAAAAGAACGAGCTTATAGGTATAAAGTCAATGAGTATCTGGAACACCGACTCCGAGGCGGTTAAGTTCTCACATAAGCTCATCGACGAAAAGACTAATGCAAACCCGAATCACGTTAAGCTTTACAACGATTTTGTTGCTGACCTCGGCGACTGTAAGCTTCGTCCCGAAGAGCCCGTATGCGCTCAGGAGCTTTACGGAATCCTCGATGGATGCATCCAGGAGGTTCTGACTAACAAGGATGCGGACTGTGCCGCTCTCCTCAAGAAGGCATGCTCCGACTTCCAGGTTAACTACCTCGACAATCTCGATTATTAATCAATATCCGACAACATCACGCAGATGTACGAAACAGCGTACATCTGCGTGAAGAAAGTATATAAAGAAAGGTTAGTTTTGGTATGAGTTCAACAGACAGCAACACTATCGAATTAAGAAAACGAATGAAAAGAAAATCGAGCTTCAGAAACGACCTTGATGCATGGATTTTGTTCCTGCCGTCGGTTCTTGTCCTGTTCCTTATGATATGGCGTCCTACGGTTCTCGGTGCGGTATGGTCATTCTTTAAAATGAATGCATACACTCCGGGCGACTTCTGCGGCTTTGATAACTTCAGAAAGGTTGTAACCCACACACAGTTCCTTCCCACACTTTGGAACACGGTACAGTATGTTTTGTGGTCACTTATTCTTGGCTACCTGCCCCCTGTACTCATCGCAGTTCTCATAAACGAGATGGTTCACTTTAACAACGGCTTCCGCGTTACCATTTATCTTCCGGCGGTTATCCCCGGAATTGCGGCAATGCTCATGTGGTACTACATATACTACCCCGACCAGACAGGTCTTTTGAACATGGTTCTTGTTAAATTGGGAATGGAGCCATTTGCATGGCTGAACAACCCCACCTTTGTAATCCCCGGTATTATGATTTACTCCACCTGGAAGGGCTTTGCCGGAACAATGCTCCTCTACTATGCTTCAGTGCAGTCGGTATCTGTCGAGCTTTATGAGGCGGCGCTCATCGATGGTGCCGGAATCTGGAAGAGAGCATGGCACGTTACCAAGCCTCAGCTTGAGGGTATCCTGCTTCTGTGCCTTGTAAACCAGATTATCGGTGTGTTCCAGATCATGGAGCAGCCCCTTGCAATGACGGGCGGCGGACCGAACGGTGCGTCAATCTCCCTTGGATATCAGCTTTATCAGTACGGCTTTAACAGCGGCGGTAAGGGTACAGGTCAAGCTATGGCTTTGGGCGTAATCGTATTCCTTATACTCATGGTTATGACCGTCTTCTACTTCTGGCTGAATAAGCGCGTAGAAGACAGATATTAAGGAGGGGCAGCAAAATGAAAAGATTTGATAACAAGCAAACAGGTCTGCTCAGCAGCGCCGATCTTAAAACCTTTAAGGGACAGTTTATTTATTGGCTGTTCTTTGCGGTTCTGATTGTAGTATGTATAATATCGCTTTTCCCGGCGATATGGACATTGCTGACAGCGTTTAAGGAAACTCAGGAAATTTACGGCGAATTCAGCATGTTCCCTAATGATATGTCACCCTCAAATTTATGGCACAGAATATCCGACTCCTGGAGTCAGCTTCAGCTCGCCGACTCGTTCATAAACACGATTGTACTGTCCGTAGGTAATACAGTATCTACCATTGTTGTCTGCGGCTTTGCCGGATATGTTCTGTCAAAGCTTAAGCCAAGAGGTTCAAGAGTCGTATTTACACTTGTTGTATGGACAATGATGATGCCCGGACAGATAAGAATGGTTCCGAACTACATAGCAATGCTGAACTTCCCGTTCGCATCGCAGGACTCCATTATCCCGGGTATAAGCCTGCTTGATACCTACTGGCCCATGTGGCTGGGTGCAGCGGCGAATGCATTTAACGTAATCCTGTTCAAGAATGCGTTTGACGCACTTTCACAGTCCTACGTTGAAGCAGGTAAGCTGGACGGCTGCGGCAACTTCGGAATATTCTTCAGAATCATGTTCCCGCTTTCCATGCCGGTTATAATATATGTATCTATCGGTGCGCTGAGTGGTGCATGGTCAGACTTCTTCAGCCCCCTGCTCTACCTCGACAAGCACGCGGTTACACCGCTTAAGATATACAGACTTCAGTCCGATTCTTCCATCCAGATGAATGTGCGTTTTATGGGCTTTATCTTCTCAAGTCTGCCTCCGCTCCTTATCTTCCTCATCTTCCAAAAGAGGATTATCGGCGGCGTAAATATTGGCGGCGTAAAGGGTTAATTCTAAAAATTCATATTAAAAGGGGCTGCCAAAGCCCCTTTTTAATATGTTATAATCTAAGTGCGGATGCCTTCCGTCGCTTAGGCGGCGGATTCCGATTCGGAATTTCGACGGAAGTTTTATCTCCCGCTAAACCCCTGACCTGCCAATCGAGCGCATATTTATGTCTTATTACGATATATTATGCAAATAATTTGAATTTTAGCCGTTCTATACATACTTCGCTGCGGCCGCTGTATGTCTTGCGGCATTTTCTCTTATCCTTTCGTATTCACCCGACTCGCATAACTGCTGTGTCACAACGCTTGCGCCTGCCGCCACCGCCGCCGCTCCGAGCTCCATAAACATGTCTATCGTATCGGGATTGATTCCTCCCGTAGGTATGAACGGTATATGCGACAGCGGCGAGATTATATTTTTGAGATAACCGATTTGATCCGGTGCTATCGGAAATATCTTCACGATATCCGCCCCCAGCTCGTAGGCTCTCATAATCTCCGATGCTGTATATGCCCCCGGAAGCGACGCCATACCGTGCTCCTTGGTATAGCGTATAATCCCCTCATTTGTACACGGTGACACAATGAATCTTGCCCCGGCTTCATACGCCGCCTCGGCAAACTCCTGTTTTATAACCGTTCCGGCACCGACGCACACGTCATCACCGAACAATCCGATTATTGTTTTGATTATCTGCTGTGTTTCCTTAATTGTATTCGGCTTACTCGGATCAAAGGTAATCTCAAACAGGCGTACTCCGCCGTCATAAACCGCTTGTGCGGCATCTGCGGCATACACGGGATCTATATGTCTGAAAATTGCGATGAACCTATGCTTTTTTATTAAATCAACTGTGTTCATAAATTTATCCGCCCTCAGTATTCAAATTTTTTATTTTCCAGTTCCTTAAAATAATACACTGTATCATCCTTCGGACGAATATCGGTGACCGCACCGGTATAATGCCTCAGGTTTCTCGGCGTGTACGGCCGTTTGAGAACCTCATCAATATTTACATCGATGCCGAGACCCGGCTTGTCGGAAATCAGAATATTTCCGTCCGCAAAGTGAACCTCTTCATCCGTAATTGTCTTGCGGAACGAGCCGTCCGTCAGCATTATCTCATGTATCACAAAGTTCGGCACGGTTGCCGCAAGCTGCAAAATAGCGGCATTGGATACCGGTCCCGACGGATTATGATACGAAATCATAATATGCTTAGCCTCTGCCATAGCGGCAATCTTCTTTCCCTCTAAAAGCCCGCCCGTATGGAATACATCAGGCTGTATAAAGTCAACGGCATCCTTTTCGAGAAGAGCCTGTGCGCCGTATTTGGTATACGCCCTCTCTCCTGCCGCAATCGGGACTTTTGAATGCTTGCGGACATATGCGGTAGAATCGATATTGTCCGGGGCACACGGCTCCTCCATAAACATCGGCTTAAACTGCTCCAGCTCCTTGGATATCTGTATTGCCGTTGTAGGATTAAATCTTCCGTGGCACTCAATCAGCAAATCAACGTACGGCCCCACCGCCTCACGAACGGCGGCGACGATTTGAACCGACTTCTCCATTTGCTCGTTGGATATGGTCATATGCGATGCGCCGAACGGATCCCACTTCAGCGCCTTTACGCCAAGACCTGCTGCCTGTTTTGCTCTTTTCGCAAATTCCTCCGGCGTTTTTGCTCCGATGAACCAGGCGTTAGCGTACATCTTAACGCTGTCCCGCATTTTCCCTCCGAAGAATGTGGAAACCGGTGTGTTGAAAAACTTACCCGCGATATCCCACAAGGCAATTTCTATCCCACTCATTGCACTGGTCAACACAGGGCCGCCCTTCCAGTACATATCCCGATATACCTCGAACATAAACTTCTCGATTTGCAGCGGATTCCTTCCGATAACATGGCGCTTCAAATCGGCAATCATCCCCTCAAGGGAATTCTCGTTTGTACCGAGTGAGGCTTCGCCCCAGCCGTACAAGCCCTCGTCCGTTTCAACCTTTACAAATGCCCAATTCGTGCGGAATGCATCCAAGGTATAAATTTTTACATCAGTAATTTTCATTTGCTATCTCCCCTCTTATATGGCAATAATGAAGCCAAAATTCCGGAATCTATCACTAAATCCGTTCCCGTTACCGTCTTGGATAAGCTGCTGCCGAGATAAAACGCTCCGTTCGCAATATCCTCGCCGTCTGACTCAAGCCCAAGCGGCCAGTTTGCACGGCGTCTTGCCTCCTCTTCCTCGGATATGCCGTCCCAACGATCGGTTCTGATTGCACCGGCAAGCAGACAGTTTGCCCGTATGTTATACATTCCAAGTTCCACCGCCATAGAGCGTACAAGCGTACTCAGTGCGCCTTTGGAAATGCTGTACAGGCTTCTGCCGCCGACACAGCTTTTGCAATGCACCGAGCCGATAATCACAATCGAGCCTCCGCCCTGCTCCTTCATAATCATAGCTGCCTCGCGGCAGGCGAAATAATTTCCCTTTACATTTGTATTCATTAAATCGTCATACTGATCTTCCGTTGCCGTCAGAATGTCAATCCCTATTCCTAAATCTGCGCTGTTTGCGACAAAGGTGTCAAGTCTGCCGAAGTCGTCCTTGATGTGGGCGAATACACCTTGTATGCTCTCTACGCTCAGCAAATCCATGGCGTAGCCCTTTGCGGTAACCTTATACTTTTTGCGGATTTTCGCCGCCGCAGCTTCTGCGTTTTCTCTGTTTCTGCTGGATATTGCAACGTCAAAGCCCTCGCCCGCGAACCTTTCCGCTATGGCAAAGCCCGTATTTTTCGTCGCACCCGTTATAAATACTGTCGGCATAAAGCACTCACACTCCTACAAAACACATATATTCCCTCAAAAAACCGTAAATATTAAGGGAGAAGTGCTGCCTCCCTTAATATTTACCGTAAGGGGAAATAAAATATTATATTGCATCAAGCTCCTCATAAATTCAAAGCCTGCTGCTTAGACATTGTGCGATTTTTGGTATATTTACTTTCTTTTGATAAAGTATAAAAGCTTATCAAGCGGAGCGTCCAGTGTCAGTGTTTCGCCTCCGTTTGCGGAAACCACATTACCCTCCGGGTCTTGCCATTCTCCCCTCGGGAACTTGACCTCACGCTCGGTCACTCCCTTTTTCACAACCGGAGCGACCATATAGTCACTTCCAAGCATAAACTGGTCGTTTGTATGCTCAAAGCCCTCGTTCGGGAATTGATACTCCATGCAGCGGAATATGGGTTCTCCGCTTTTTGCGCTCTCTTTTGCAAGGTCATATATGTATTCTCCGAATTTCTTATGAAGCAGTATACTCTCCTTTACAAGCTTGCTGCTCTTTTCGGACAGCACTCTTGACGGCAGAAGCGAAACCTGCATCATCGGCATAAGCGCATTTGTCTGCGCCCATCTTATAAATAATTCCTCGTCGATACCGTCAATGGAGCCATAGGTGCCGCCGCCGACCATATCGGGGCAGCAATATGCGTATCCGAGAAGTGTCTGCACCGTTGTGTTCGGGATAAGAGTATTTATACCCCTGTCATCCCAATTATGCATTTTGTCATGAAGCCGAGCAACGATCGGCCGTCCACCGCTGTTATGTGCGGCACGAAATTCGTTAAAGCTGTACTTCTCGCCCATTTTATTGAATGCGGTTGTCTGATTTCGTGCAGGCATCGGCGTGTAAATTATGTCATCATCGGCGTACAACGATGCATCACCGGCATCAAATTTATAGCCGTCAATACCGTACCTCTCCATAAGGTTATCAAGCTGCTCATGCATCCACTTAACAGCCTCGGGATTGGTGAAGTCAATCATCGGGCTGAAGCCGCTCCACCACCTTCGGATTGCAATTTCTCCATCCTTGGTCTTGAGGAAATATCCCTTTGCGCGCAGCAGCTTAAATCTGTCTCCGGCAGCCGATACAATCGGCGAGGTCCAAAGCATAACCTTAAAGCCCATTTTGTGCAGCTTATAAACAAGCGTGGCAGGGTCGGGAACCTTGCCCTTATTAAATTCCAAAATTCCGTAGTCCTCCTGCCACCCCCCGTCAATCATAAGCACCCCGGGCGGATAGCCGTCGTCAAGAATATCCTGAGCATATCTCAAAATATTATCTGTTGTCTGCGCTGTTCCCAGTGCCATCCATGTGTTGTACTGCGGAGCGGTAAAGAACAGCTTATCGGGCAATTTATCCGAGAACGGAAAGTGCGCCTTCATTGCCGCAAGATACGCACCTCTCAGGTTTTCAAAGCCCTCCTGTATATCAAAGGGACTGTCCCCCTCACCCGACAGTGTTATTTCTCCGTCTTTAAACTCGATTATAAACGGGTTTTTATTCCATATAAATCTGCCGCAGGAGGACAAGTACATGCTTGCCGACTGATCGTTTTCAGCCTTTCTTTTTTCCATGTCTACCTCTATACAGCTATATTCATCAAACGGCATATCACAGCCGTCGGGCACACGCCCTCCCCACCAACATTCGCCGCTCAGCATTTTTAACTTTTTCATAAAACGTCACCTCGATTAAGCTATTTTTAAGCTATTTTATTATTTATACAAAATCATATATCGGTCTGATATGTGATTGGTTTCCCTTACCTGACAAAAAGCAGTCCCCCGTCCTCTATGGTCGGAAGCATAATTGAATTGTCGCTGACCTCAAGCTCAATTTCTTTATCGAGCTTATGCGTTCTGAACGTCACGCTGCTTACCGGGAAGTTAAAGCTTACCCTGTGCTCCGGTATGCTCCGTTCATTGGGACGGTTTGACACAAGAACGACAATTTTCCGCTCCTCACCCTCAAGCACATGAGCAAACAGATTTTTATGATTTGTCTCCACCAAGGGCTTGAGATTAATACTTTCAACCAAATCCTCTGTTTCAAGTCCGCCTCTGAACTCCACGGTAACTCGGTCACCGGGTCTTGACATAAGGTCCCACCATCCTCCGATTGTTATGGAATCAAAGGTCGTTTCCTGCTCGCCGTAAAACACACGATGATCGTCACCTGCACGGCAAAACGCTTCTATTTGGGCAAGCTCCTCATCGCTCAACCCAACTATCGACGGAATAAACAGAGTTTTGACATCAAGCTTATTTTCCGCAAGGTCACAGGCTCTAACAAAATCAGGTGCAAAGCCGTATTTTTTCAAATCCCGAAATGTCATAAGCGTTAAAAACATCCACATATTTTTCCCGCCGATTTCCGGGTCTGACAGAGCATCATAATACATATATGCCCTGTCGGAGTGCAGAACAGCCGTATGACATCTGACCTTTTCCGCTGTGACAATCTCGGTTGAATACGAGTTTAGCATATTTATCAACCGAAGGTTATCCTCAAAGGTATCGGTCGGTGTGCCGTCATAGTGTAAAAAGCCGCAGTTATCGGGCAGAGGCGACTTCTCATCGGGATAATCCCCTCGCCATTGATAGTAGCAGATTCCCTTATGCCCGGCACCGATCACCTCGTAGGTTTCGCGGCAGAATTTACTCGTCGGCATATGCGTCCTCTTGTCAAGCTCCGCAGTCCACGCCCTTTTTGACATAACGGCGGCAGAGCTTTCCGCCAGCGCAACCGTATATGCAGCGGCATAGTAATCTGCGCCGTCAAACGGTGTGTAGGTCGTAATCCCGGTGGTTTTAAGATTCTTTGAATCGTCAAAGTATGTGACACCTAAATTTCCCGCCAGGTTAGAGCAAGCCGCAGTGGTGTAGCAGGTGTATGTATCCTTATTCTCCGAGTTATCGAGAGCGCTCGCGGCAGTGCTGTCCAAAAACCGAGACATTGTCCCAAGCGAGAACATACGCCACTCGACCCAAGCGTCAAGCTCCTCGGCAGTTTTCGGCCTCTCGGTCGGAACACTGTACCTCTGCGCCTCCTCCTCGGTCATTATCCCGCTGTCGCACAGGAATCGCTTATACGCCTTTATCGCCTCGGGATTGTAGTCAAAAACTCCGTTGAACGGGTAGTGCGGCTCGTTATAAATCTGATACGATACCACCGCCGGGAATTTGTCAAAATGCTTTGCCAAAGCCTCTGTCGCCGCCGTATTATCCTTCAAAAATCCCGAATGATGCATACAGCCGTGCATAAATGCGGACCACTTTTTTTCAAGAGCCTCTCCGCGGTTGTTTACAAATTCAAAATCCCTGTTGTCGGAAAAATTTACGGAATATCCGTTCAGTCGAACGCTCGCCGCAATGCCGATTTCATCGGCATATCTAAGCATTTGATCGATAAAATCGGACTTAATTTTTATCTCTCCGTTATCATCCCGGCGAATCTCGCCGAGTGCCGCCGTACGGAAGAAGTTAAGTCCGCTCTCCTTCATATTGCGAAGATCCTTTTTCATTTCCCCAACTCTGTCTCCACTCTCCGGCACAGGGTATTTAGATGTCAAAAATGATGGGTAATACGACGCACCGAACGCAAACTTCGGTATGCCGTCACAATGGAGTATTCCATCTTTAATTCTGTAATTCATAGCCTTATATCCTTTTATGATTATTTATATAGCTGTTTGTAAAACGAAATCTACTCCCTCAGTCACTTCGTGACAGCTCCCTCAAAGAGGGAGCCATACTGAACTTTCCTCCTTGAGGAGGGTGGCATTTCCGCAGAAAATGACGAGAGAAGTTGCCCTGCGGCGGCAGTATCGCAGAAATTTACGAATTGTAGGGACAGGCGTCCCCGACTATCCGCCAAAAAGTATAAAATATTTTTAATAATTGCCCAATGCCCTGTTCCGACCTGCCGCTCCCGGTCGGCAATGTAATATTTTATACTTTTTGGATATATGCCATTTTACAGATGCCGTTGTTACCAGTGTAGGGGCGATTCACGAATCACCCTTGGTTTTCACATTTTACAGCTGTCTATGCTTTACTCAACATATCTGCCGACCGAATCGGCCGGCAGATATGCTTGTTTATATGTGTTTTACGCGATATCCGATGTAGAATCGGGTACCGTACAGAACCTACATCAGCTACTTGTTGTCCTTATCGAGAGAGCTCATAATAGGCATCATCTTATTATCCTTGAATGCAAAGAACCTCAATTTACCGTTTTCGCCGAGTGTCTCAGGCATAGTAATCGATGCGCTAATCTGATTGCTGCCTCCTGCAGTCACGGTAACGGTATCTGCAACATTCACGCACTTCAGAATATCGCCCTCATAATATGCGATTATCGGCATAATTTCCGCATTTGCATCCGTGGGATTGGTGACATCTGCCTTTGCGGCAACGGTCTGACCCGGCGATGCATTCAGCTTTGTTGTGGTAACCTCTGCGTCATTTACATAATATTTTTCATTTTCAACTATAAGCGACAGCTTGCCTATGATTACGCTTTTTCCCGGAACTGCGTTACCCTCCAAATCGGTAACACCGGACGCCGTAACAACGTATGACTCATTCTCAACATCAAGTGCCGCAGCCGGAGTTACAAGAACAGTTCTGTTCGATGTATCAGTCGGGTCCAAAGCCGCCGTTGCCGCAATCACATTCTCGCCGGACTTAATGGTGATTCCGCTGAGAGTGTCCGCATTCAAGCCTCTTGTAAATACTGCCTTCACCTTTCCTGCTGCACTGTCATAGGAGGCGCCCTTCATTTTCAAATCATCCGGCACATACAGCATAACATCGTCGATACATAACTGATCTGTGGCATTTTGTCTAATTACGAAGGCGGTCTTGCTGGCGGTGCTAGCATCGCACCCGGCGGACCACCAATCAACGTCAACATCAGTCAATTCATTTAACATAGATTCGCTGAGACTTGTAGGTATTCCCTTTGAATCTATAAAGTAGACTTTCTTTATTCTTACTGTAAACGTGTTACTTTCTGCCGGAGTTTTCTCAAGCTCGAAATAAAGACGGTTCCATGTATTTAATCCTTGTGTGGTGAAATTATTATACATTAATGGCATGCTTGGGCTGCCTTTTTCGTTTAGTGTACCATCATTATATCTCACTTCACATTTCGCGCCTGATTGTAACAATTGAATACTGAAAAGTCTTTCGTAAGTGTCTGATGCCCTGTTTGCCCAAATTTGAAAGCTTTTTCCTGATATTCCTAATTTAAATTTAAAAGATATTGCAATCCTATCCGCATTAATATCATTTATACCTTTCACAACAAGATTTTGCCACGCAGCCGTCGGAGCTGCGTATACATCAGTGCCATCACTTCCCAAAACAAAACTTGTAATGTTCGAAGTACCCGCTGCATTTTTTACTACAACCTGATGCGGATATTCCGTTTGCCCCTCTGCTATTTTTGTTAAGTCGGTATTTTCGTTCGTTGTATCTCTGTTGTTAAAGTCATCATCAACATACACCGTTTTCGGCGAATACATTTCCGGCGCAAGGCCGACTACCGGTGTATACTCCGCATCATCCGCAAAGACCGCAGTCATACCTACATACACACACGACAGGCAGAGCAGCATTGACAGCATCACACTCAAAATTCTTTTCATATCAATCACCAAATCCTTTCCGCGCGCAATCCTTAATTTACGCGCATTTCCGTTATTTTTATTATATTATTTAATTTAGTCTCATTAAATTTAAGCCGAAGCTTACTTATATATGAAGGCTCAAACGAAAACGAATTTATACCGTCATTGATTTTGTCTGTCCGAAAGAGCTCTATCCACTCTTTTCCGTTATAGCCTAAAACCGATACGGAGGCATCGACACCGTCCTTTGCTTCAAGCGAAACATCGGATACATTCACATATTCGCCAAATGAAATCTGCAAATACTCATCCGCCCGCACTTCAGACGCAAAGTAGGTTTCCGCATTCTTATCAAACGCATAATACGGGTCGCGGTATCCGTAGGACAAATCCGCATACGGCAGTGACGCCGTGTATAATCTGCTATCCGATATGTTTTCGCTCTCCGTCATATCGGTTAAGTCATACCAGCCGCCCGCTGTGGGTTCATCGAAGGTGCCAAGCTTTATGTCGGGGTTGGCATTATCCGCATCCGAGAAAATTCCGAGATACAGCTTCTCTGCACCCTCAGTCCTTTGGAATTCATATACGCCGCCGGCATATGAGATTTGCCCGGCCTTCCAGTATTCCGGATTACTGTAATCCAAGGTCACCGTATCTATAATATTTCCGCTGCTGTCCGCCAAAGCAAGCTTGACCGCCGGATTGCGTTTATAACCGGCGTAAAGCTGGGTAGAGCCGTCATTCTTCACCGTCATGGTAAATATCCCCTTAGTCAGCGACTCGGGATAGGTGATTCTGATTGGCTTAAACCAATATCCCGTTCTGTTGGTAAGTCGGTTCGACAAATCCGTAAACCTTGAGTAAAAGGTCTCGGGATTCCAGTAGCCGAGGGATATATAGCTTGCTCCGCTTTCACGCACCACCTTCTCTATATACACCGGAAGATAGTCGTAGTAGTCGGCGAACTTTCCTCCCTCATAATACTCCTCAGGCTGCGTGAACCACTCCGCAACGGAGAAGCTCCGCCCGTCAACAAACTTCATTTTCAAATGGTTGTCGCATATATCCGGGTTTAAAACGCCGTCAACTCTGACACCCGTACCATAGGTATCCACGGCGTAGTTCAAGGAATTTGTATCCGATGTGAACATCAGAAGCGGAAGCTTGAAATCCTTGAACATATCAACGAGGTTTGTCAAATCCTTCGCCGTATATGTATACGTTTCTTTGTATTCTTTAAACACGGAGGACGAAAAATGCCACTCGCCCCAATTTCCGTAGTTTCGCATATCAACAAATGCGATGTTCGGGTTTCCGTTAAAATGCTCTGCAAACGCCGTCAGAAACCTCTGCATCTTTTCCATAAAAACAGCATCGTTATATATGGGCATCTTAACCGTGTCACTGCCTATCTTCAAGTCATAGTGCTGTGCACCGTACTTTTCAAAGAGCCATTCCGGAGTTTGCTGCTCGTATGAGGTTGCGCTGTTGTAGCAAACCGTTGCGCCTATCCCTATACCGAGCATCATATTTTTCTCTTTTAAAATCTCGATATTCTTATCTATTTTATCGAACTCATATTTTCCGTCCTCCGGTTCAAGCTTTGACCAGCTGTAGCGCGCATATACCACATTTGAAATCTGCGCCCCGGGCTGCGTCAAATCCAACGATGAAAAATCAAGCTTTGTCGTGTAATAGTTAAGACCCTTATAGGGATTCTTTATGATTTTGTCCGAATCCTTCGGGTGAACAACTGCGGTTCTGCCGTATTGTTCGCCGTATGCTTCTATAAGCCTTGTAAGCTCGGAGTCAAAGTCTACCTGCTTTGTATATGCATTTTGCATTATGTACTCCGGATATGATATAACCCGTCTGATTGAGCAGCTGTCGATATAAAAATCTGTTAAATCGGCCGACGCTGTTGTTTCACAATACAAATTTGCGTTGTGCAGCGCATCCGAAACTTCTATGGTGGCAAACTTTGTATTTGTATTCCACTTATTCGCTTCGGCACTCGTTGTATATAAGTCGTTCCAGGAATTAAGCTTAAATCCACTTGTACTTCCGCTCTTGCCGGTCATAACAAGCGACAATTTGAACGAAGCCGACTGCATCGGCATAACACTGTAGGTCACACGATAAGTGCCGCTTCCCTCTGCTCTTAATTTGTCGGTAATATTCTGTACGATAGAATCGTATTGACTTTCTCTGCTGTATACCTTACAGGAATAGTTTCCGTCCAGAGCATAGTCGGCACTCCGCATAATATCGGAGGCAAGCCGCGAATTCCAGCCGTTTGTCACAAGGTTATCGTTCTCAAATGACGGGTCGGTCACAATCTCCCTGCCTAAATACAAATCGTCATTGCCGTTATATGTCACTCTCTCCGTAGCGTAGGCCTCAGAGGCTGCAAATGTAATCACGTCACACAGCGGAGACAGCGTTTCCTCTCTTAAATGAAACAAAGCTATATAATAGCTCGAACCTATCGTTTCCGGAATCCTGCATTTTACCGAGCATTGATTCACCGATCCTGCGGCTACGGTCTGAACCTCGCTTTTGTTCACCTCTGCCAATATGTCATCCGCATACACGCCGATATACACGCTGTAGGATACGGCATCGGTCTCAGCGGAGTAGATAGTGGTTGAAGCGGTTATCTCGCTCCCCGGCTCTATCCGCCCGGTTATGACCTCATTGTCGGAGTTGAGCAGACGGCCGTCATACAGTTGTATCTTCGAGCTTGCGGCGGCAGCGGTGACCGAAGCTTCCGCCGCCGAAGCATATCCCGGCACAACGCTTGTAAAAAGCATTATGACAGGGAAAATCATACAAAAAAGTTTTTGAATCATCGTTTTACGCTCACTCTCTTAAAAAGATATATCGCTGACCTCTGAGATGATACGCATATTTTTCGGACTGTCAATCATAAATGCCTGAACTCGTGTCACCGCAGAAATATCACCGTCACTCATATTCAGAGTAAATGAGTTTACACCCTGCGACTTATCAAGAGCAAGCTTTTCAAGCTTGAAATCAATAATACTGTCTCCGTTAAAGAGAATTGCCATGGCATAAACATCTCCCGAAGCCTCTCCGGGGGTGACGTCAAAGTTCACCGAAACACCGCTTTGGCTCTTTGCCGCCGTCGCCTCAAGCTTTTTCACATAGTCCTTGCCTATAAGAATCTTTTTCCCGGCAAGCACATCTCCGATTCCCGACACAATGTCCGTATATGTCAGGTAATACGAATTTTCCTCTACGTCCAACTCCTTCGGGAAGCTGACCAAAACCTCATTCGGGTTTGAAGTCAGAGAACAATCGCATGAGTATTCTCCATTCTCGTCAGTCAGTGTGAATTCAGGCAGTTTTTTTCTGTCAAGTGCCGCATTAAAGCTAACCGTTGCACTTTTGCCGTCCGATGCAAGCTCGAAATCTGCCATTCTGAAGCTCTGCGGAACATATACCAGAAAGTTATCGTAATAATTGTACAGGGGCTTTCCTGTTCTGTTCTGAAGGAGAAGTCTTGTGTAGGAATCTGCCTCCCACCAGTTTGCCTCTGCATTGAATCCCTCTCTGAGAGCATCTGTCATCATATCTGTTCCATCGAAATACAGCCCCTTAAGATAAACACCGTTATCTCTTCTTTCAAAAACCGCCGTAACATTGACATAACCGTTGTTTTCCGCATTATTTTGAGGAATGGTAAGATATACGGCATCTGACTTATTGGGTGACGCTCCCGACACCCAGGCACCCCGAAGCGTTTCCTTTGCCAAGTCGGAAAGCGCCGATGAGCCGCCCGAAAGCATGACTCCCTTTTCACCTGTACAACCGGCTCTAAGTCCGAAGGCAATAATCGAGCGCATACTTGTATCAAAGGTTCCGCTTGCCGCCGCTGTCGCAAAATCAGCACCGGTAGGCTTTACATCAAACGAAACAACTATGCTGTCTGCATTGACAGGCTTATTTGCGGCAATCAACGCAATAGAGTTCCAGTTATTTATTTTAACGGCAGTATTCCCGGTATCCTCCTCAGTTACCGAGTTGGACCCGGTAAGCGCAGTCGCAATCGGATATTCCGCATTGCCCTCAAGATTATCATCTATTACTATTTGTTCTATTGCCGGCTGATACGGCTTAAGCGGCACACTCGGTGTATATTCCTCCGCCGCATACACCGCCGATACTCCCATCGCGCCGACCACCGCCAATGAGGCAGCAAGTGACGCAAGCTTTATGCATTTCTTCTTCAAATCAATCACCCCTTTATCTGAAAATTACGACTGCTGAATATTCACTCGGATAGCTGAACGCAAGAACCGTATCAGCACTGCTGCCGGTGTTGATGTAATCCTTAAGCTCAGTTCTTTCGACCGAGGTCACTACGCTGTCTACTCTGTTATTGTTTTTTGTATCATATACATAATACTGCGGAGCTCTGCGCTTATGTGCAACCATTTTGCAATCCGCAAATGACAGGCTGTCTATATCCGCAATCTTTGAATACGGTATCATATAAACATAGTTGTTTGCCGCCGCATACGGCATACCGTAAATCCATTTTACGCTTCCGCCGCTGCTTGCCTTTGCGCCCTGCACACCGGTTTCATCGGTGAATGTAACCTTGTTTGTCGCTGCGTCATATGCCTTGTACACATTTCCGAATTCGCCGTCTAAGTTTAAGCTGTATGAAAAGATGTCGCCTCGCTTGAAGTCCTTGACCTTCTCAATGCTTTCAACCGTAATTTCAACCGCAGCGTTTTTCTGCAAATCCCAGGCATTTACGCATTGCATCACATCATCGCCCACAACCTTCTGTCCGATACTTGTAAGGCATACAACGTGCATATTTTCGCCGCTCATCGACTTTGCAAAGCTGTCGGTCATACCAACGGTGATGTACTTCGTATCGGGACACTTCAAATCCGTAGTATATGCGGTTACGTTGGGGACTGAGTAACCCGAGGGAAATTTGCTTGTGGTAACGATTTGGTAATTCTTTTCTTCCGTTCTCGACTCCTCTATCAAATACGCCATAAACAGCGTTACCGCATTGTCATACACAACCCCGTCACCGTTCACAGTGTAAAAATACTGTCCGTCTCTGTGAATTGTCTTGTTGCTTGTTGTGCCGATTTGGTGCAGAGATTGCTCACTCTCGTTTTTCTTATCATAATACGCCGTATCAATCTCGACCACCGCATCGTCCTGAATGCGGTATCTGATGAAGTCGGATTTATAAACCTTATTTCCGCTGTCATCCGTGGTATACAAGGCGTCATAGGCGTCAGCCGCCTCCTTATACCGGGTTCCGTCAACGGTTACCTTTTCGTCAAAGCTGTATGTTACCTTTTTCCCCTCGGTCGAGTATATCATAATCCGAGGGCAGCTTTCATTAAAGGCGCTCTCTGTCTTAACCACGCTCATTATCATGCCTGCGTCAAACAGTGAGCTGCTCTTTACAAATCCTGCCACATCGCCTCTGAAGTCAATCGAAAGCTGATATTCCTCACCCAAAGCGATGTCGCTTAAATGGTTGAGTACGGATTTTGCAACCGTGTATTTTTGCTCACCCGATGCAATGTACGCACTGTCCTTGACCTTTGAATTCGACACACCATCGATTTTTGCCTTGACCTTATCGTGGGACACAATCGCTTTCGCAAGCTTCTCGTCCGCCGACATCATTACCGATACGATATCCTCTGTCTTTATATCTGCGAACTTAATTTCATTCCCCTCTGTATCAACGAAGATAAATCTGCTCTCGTCTATCATATCGTCAAAGCACACGCTCTTGCTCTGATTAAAGGTATCATACAAACTCCTTGAATAGCTGTTTATCTTTGAAACATAAATCGTTGTGTATGACACTATCTCCACAAAATCGTATCTGCCGTCTGCGTTTGTATCAACAAGCGTCACATAACCGTCTATGCTGTCCGCATAGCTTTCAATTCCCTTATCACTCACCCTTTTGTTGTACACCAGGCAATATCCGTCATCGAGCCGTGCGGACTTTTGACTGTTGTTCCGATAGTATGTATAAGTATTGGCGGCTTTGTTGTATTTTCCGTCCTCACTGTTCAGCGTCAGAACTTTATTTGCCGACTCGTCCTTTTCCATATACAATATCTCGTCCGTGTCCAAATCGTTTTCCTTGTGCCAATATCTTACATTGTATCCAAGGTAATCGTCATATGCCGCATTTGCGTTTATATATTGCTTGGAGTCAATCCAAAGCCTGCCGTCATTCAGCTCGTTATTTCCCGACAAGGAGGTGACGGTGTTTCCCGTTACCCGTCCGTGTGCCTCGTATATTTCAAAAACATCGTTCAGCACGGTTCCCGCCTTTTTTGCCTCAACCGTTCCGTCCGAATTGTAGGATACGACCGCAACTCTCTCGACATCGAGGCAGTTATAAAGGAGTATACAAAGTGTTCCGTAGGTCAGAGGAGCGTCCATAGCTGTCTTCTCCGTCCCCTTTGTAATATTCAGCTTGCTTGCACTGCTTAAATATCCGCTCGGGTATCCGCCCTTTTGGTTTGCGTCACAGTCATAGCCCAAAACCGATACCAATGCCTTTACCGCTTGCATATATGTGATTGTGCGGTCCGGATATTTACATACCGAAAGCATATCTCCGGTTGTAACAAGTGCATTTAAGAGTCCGTCCTCATAATAATTCTTTGTCGAGCCCTTTATAAGCGATGCCGCCCCGGCAAATTCCTCGTTTGTAACGGGGTTTGCCAGCTTCGCCTCGGTGTAGTTCACGATTTTCAAGCTGTTTAAGAAATTCATCTCATACAAGCCCGATACGCTGCCGACCGCAGCACTCTCCTCCTTTTCTGCGTTCTCACCGAACGCCGCAAGCGGAGCCGAAAGCATCGCAAGCATTAGAAAAAACGGAACAAATCTACTAAATTTAATTTTCATCTTCTTCCTCCCGTGTTACTGAATAAGACTTAAAACTCTGCCTATCATTGTGGCAGCTTCCGCCCTGGTGGTGGTCGCCGCCGGCTTGATACATCCGTCGGTGTCGCCCTTTATAACGTCAAGCTTATTTAATACCGACACGGCATAAATAGCATACGCTGATATTTCATCCGCATCCCGGAAGTTCAATTTTTCAATTTCCGTATCTTGAATCAATGTAGGATTTTGGAGCTTCAATGCATTAAAGCAAATAACCGCTGCATCCTCTCGGGTAATGCTCTCGCCTACGCCGAAGGTGTTATCATCCTTTCCGGAAATAAGTCCGATTGCTTTTGCGTTATTAATGTACCTCGCATACCACTCACCCTCCGGAATATCCGTAAAGCCTGCGCTCTCGGGCTCCTTCTCAACGGTGAACAGGGCAGATATCATCTTTACGAACTGCTCCCTTGCGGTTATTCCCAATGGGTCAAATTTCTTTGATCCGACACCGTCAACCACACCCTTGTTATAAAGTGCCATAATGTGTTCTTCCGCCCACTCAAAGCCTTCCAAGTCCTCAAAAATCACGTCTTCGACAATGTTCTCCTCGGCAACGGGCATAGGTGCTGCGTTTACTGCTGCCGAAGCTCCTCCGCCCGACGAGCCTCTGCCCGAACCTCCGGACGATTGATCTTTTTTCTCCTCCTTGGTCTTTTCGTCATCTATCCACGTTTTATACAGCTTTCTGAAGCTGTCAAAGTCGGAGTAGCCGTCTCGTTCGCTGAGCACCCTTGAATCCACGTTATAGGTATTTTTAAGCGTGTTATACACACTGAAGTCAATCTTAAAATAATCATCGTTGTACAGGTCGATAAAACCCTTCACATCTTTGTAATATGAAATTTCGGAAAACTTTTGGTAAACCGCCTTTTGGTATATAAGCTTGGCAAAATCCGAGATTAACATACCGGGAGTTACCGCCTTTGCGGCTGTTTCAAACAAAGCCGTTTTCTCTTCATCGTTCATCTTGGAAATAATATCCGTGTAGGCACTTCCCTTAACGGTATCTATTTCATCGTAGAACTCCAAGGTCAGCTTTGCCGAGGTCCTTTCCGACAAATTGCTTATCGCAAACTCCAAGTAATACGCCTTAAACTCATCGGCAAACTCCGAAATCTCGCTTTCGGCGGGATTCAGCGTCAAAAGCCGATTTACAAGATTTGTCTTATTCTTGTCCAAAAGCTCCTTTTGCAGAGTCTCGGCAAGCGAAGTGTTAAGTATAATCTTTAGTGCCGTCACATCGTTTATAACATTCTCCATCGACTCGGCGTCTTGATTGTTTATCGCATTATTCCAATTTATCAAAATCGTATTTATGCTTTGCGATGAATAATAGTCAAGCTCCTGCTCCGAATATTTACCGACTATCGGCTTTACACGAAGCAGCTTCGTACCGGTTTCAACGCCGTCGGGCAGCTTAAACTCTGCCGTATAATCTCCGTTCTCATCAGCAGAGGCAACCAATGCCCCCGCCAAATCATTCTCGTAATCTATACCGCTTTCCTCGCCGCCATTTTCGTAATTGTAAATTTCGATAAGCACCTTATCGAAATTTACAAGTCCGCTTCCCGATACAGCTATTGTCTGCGTACTCATATCTTCCTTGGCACTGTCGATTACTGCGGCAAAGCCGCACTGTGCAAACAGCAATGACAAAACAGTACCCGTTATCAATGAAATTCTGATTTTGTTTCCCATGTTCTCACTCCCAAATCACTATATTACACTTAGTTCGCATATTTTCAAAACTGCATCCTTGTCCTCGTTTATCACAATTCTCAGCTTTTCGCATTTTTCGCTTCTGAACTTGATATTCGTGCCTGTCGCCGACATTGAAATTTCATCGGCGATTGTTTTCCACTTCCCGCCGTTGTACACCTGAACGGAATATTTCACATTGATATTTTCGACCGCATTCAAGGTAATCTGCGATATCGTCTTTGTTTCTCCGAAGTCCGCCTCAAGGTAATTGCCGCTTATGCAGTTGTTCGCCCAGTATGTGTTCATATCGTTGTCGCAGGCGTATTCGGGACGTCTGAAGCCATATCCTGCGTCTGCGTACAAGTCATTGGCAGAAAACTTTTTGTTGTTGGCAAGATTCCACGCATCGCTCTTTTCCATTGAGCTTAAGTCATACCAGCCGCCAATCATGTTTGCCTGAATCCCAAGCTTTACATCCGGCTCGTCTTTCGACTCCTTTGTAAATACCCCCATAAGAAGCTTCCTTGCTCCGGCTGTGTTTTCAAACTTATATTCGCCGACACACTCCGTCATCTCTCCCGCTTGCCAATAAATCGGATCAAATCCGTCAAGCACAACCGTGTCGATTATCTTATTGTTGTCATCGGCCAAGGCAAGCTTTACCACCGCTTTCTTTTCGTATCCGGCAAACAGCGGTGCAACACCGTCATTCTTGACTTTCAGCTTGAATATTCCTTTGGTAATGTCCTTTGAATGTTGGATTTTCACCGGTTTGTACCAATATCCCACATAGTTTGCCGCACGGTCATACATATCCTTCCAGGTATTGTATGCAGTGTTCGCATCCCAGTTCAAAAACGCCATACACGAGATATGTCCCTCTCTTATCTGTCTTTCAAATAATATCGGAACAGTGTCAAACGCATAACTGTACTTGCCTCCCGGCAGATAGACCGTGGTGTACTGTTCAAACCACTCACCGACCGCCATCGCCTTGTTTTCAACCAAATTCATATTCTTATGCTTATCCATCTCGGCGGGGGCAACAAGTCCGTCGCCGCGAATCCCCGCACCGAGGGTCTCGGTTGCGTACTTGGTAACATCCGGAAGGGCAACAAAGGACAACGCCGGCAGCCGCATATTTTTGAACATATCTATATAGGCAAAATACTGCTCGTTGGTACGCTGCGCATCTATCTCCCTGTTGGTCGGCATATTGTAAAAATGCCATTCGCCCCAGTTACCGTAGTTTCGCATATCTACATATGCGATTACGTCATTGTCATTGTATCTCTCGGAAAATGCATCAATCATATTCTGCATTTTCTCCCTGAATATCGGATCTTCATAGTCCGGCACCTTTATCGAAACACCGTTACCGAAGTCCTCAACAACAGCACGGCAGCCTGCCTCAAAGACCCACTCGGGAGTATCCTGGTTATAGCTTGAGGCAGAGTTGTAGTTTACCGTCGAGCCTATTCCGAGCCCGAACTGCATACCATACTTTCGGCACAGCTCGATATTCTTATCAAGCATATCCCAGTTATAAACTCCTTCCTCCGGCTCGATGTAGCACCACGCATATCTGTGATACAGGATAGAGCCGATGCCTCCGCCCCACTTTGCGCTTTCCTCACTGAAAGCTCTGGTGCCGGGATAGATAATAAGTCCCTTGTACGGGTTCTTTAATATTTCCCGGCTCTCACGGGGGTAATAAGTCTGAAGCTCCGCCGAGGCGTACTTTTCAGTCAATGCCGCCGCACGAGTCTTCTCCTCTGTCTCTCTCGCATTATCCTTTTCCTGCTGTGCAACGCGGGCTTCTATTATGGATAAGTAATCATCGTCATTCATCAGCTTTACAAGTGAACAATCATCCACATAAAAATCCTGCACCTCGGCGGTCTTTCCCGTGTTCGAGGTTGCCTCACAGTAGAAAAGCGCCGAATTTATCGACATCCTCCAATCGAGGTCTGCAACATAGTTAAACTCTGTCCAGCCGTCATTGCTCACCGTTAGGATGCTCTCTCCCGCCGTTTCGGTACTTGTCTTTTTGCCCTCCGAATTGGTAACAACAACCTTGATGGTCATACGGCACGGTTCATCTGCGGTTCTCATGTAACCCTTTACTCTGTATTTTCCCGGGCCGTACTCCGTAAGCACTGACGAAACGTCCTGCGAAATTGACGCCCAACCCGAGGGACGTTTTGTTACAAGTCCGGAATACTTTCCGGTTCTTGCAAACCTATCGGATTGCATTACCGTACTTGACACACGATTTGTCCAGCCGCCCGCCAGAACAAAGTTGCTCTCAAAGGACTCATTGGATAAAAGCTCCTCCGATACATACATTCCGTCGATTTTCTCCGCCGCATTCAGCAGCCTTTCCGCTTCGGAGGCAATGTAAACATTGCACTCCTTCATACGCTCATCGTACTTTACCTGAAAGCCGAGTTCTTTAAGTGTGGTATCTATCGGGACGTAAAGTTCACCATCCTTCAAGAAAGCCTCTCTGTCCGCTTGCTTTAATGCCCCGTTGACATAAAGTGCCGTGCTGTTATTCTCGGCGGTGACGGCATTCCCGTCATAGGAAAGCACCGCTTTGCTTTTATCGTCATAATAATACACCGTTACGCCCAAGACTTTCTCCGCACATTCGGCGGAAATCATATAAGTATCATCCTTCAATATCACCTGCGACGGCTCCGCTTCTTTTCCGCAAAGCAGGAACTTATACTCCTCCGCCGCAAGGCTGTTTATACCGAAAGCCAAAAGCATCAATACAAATACATTGAAAACAGCCAATATTCTTTTAAACATATTCTGCCTCCATATCTCTCAGCCCTTAACCGCCCCTATCGTAATACCCTTAACGAAGTATTTCTGGATAAAGGGATAGAGCAGCAATATCGGTCCGGTCGCAAGCATCGCCATAGCAAGCTTTGCGCTCTCCGTGGGAAGGTCGGCACCTGCCAAAATATTCGCACCGGTTCCGTTAGTAAACTCCTTCATCGCCGTGGCATTGTTAAGCATGTTATATAGGTAATATTGAAGTGTATAAAGCTTTTCATTGCTCATGAACAGCATACAGTTATACCACTCATTCCATATTGCAAGCCCCGTGAAAAGAGCGATTGTTGCAAGCACCGGCTTTGACATCGGCAATATAAGCTTTACAAAAATTACAAAATCATTCGCACCGTCTACCTTTGCAGACTCCGTAATCTCGTACGGGAGTCCGTTCATATAGTTTCTTATAATAAGAATATGAAAAACCGTAAACAAATGCGGTATGATAAGTGCCAGAATATTGTTCTTCATACCCATTTTCATCATAAGCATATACCAGGGCGTAAGTCCGCCGTTGAAAAGCGTGGTAAAGTATATAAAGTACGAAAGCTTATTTCTCCACGGAAAATCCTTGCGCTGAAGAACGTATGCCGCCATTGACATAAACATCAAGCCAAGAAGTGTTCCTGCCAGTGTAATAAAAATCGTAAGCCCGTAGGAATTGATTATTCTGTCAATATTCTGAAACAGCATTTTGTATGCGTCGACAGAAAAATCCTTCGGGAAGAGCGAGTAGCCGTAATTAATGATCCGTGCCTCCGATGTGAACGAGCCGGAGAGCATTACGATAAACGGCACAACTCCGCACAGCGATACTATTACCACAAATATGTACGCAACTATTATAAATACTTTGTAATCAATCGGTTTTTTATTAAATTTACTATTCATTTTACTCTCCTGACTGCTTAAAACAATGCACTGTCACTGTCAATTTTTTTCACAACTGCGTTTGCAAGCATTATAAATGCAAAGCAGAGTACGGACTGATAAAACCCTACCGCAGCCGACATTCCGACATCATTGGAAAATAACAGGGTTCTGAACGTAAATGTATCTATTACATCAGTGTAGTTATACAAAAGTCCGTTATTTCCGATAAGGCTGTAGAACATCGTCATATTACCTCTGAAAACTCTGCCCAGGCCGAGCAGGATAAGGGTAATCACAGTAGGCTTCAGCGACGGCAGTGTAATATACCATATTCTTTTAAGAATACTTGCCCCGTCGATTTCTGCCGCCTCATATATCGAGGTGTCTATTCCGGTGATTGTTGCCATATATACAACCGAGCCGTAGCCCAAGCCCTTCCAGATATCAAGCACAACGATTATGAACGGCCAATACTTCGGTTCGCTGTAGAAATTAATCGGTTCATGCGAAACAGACTTGAGGAGAGAGTTTATCATACCGTAATCAGAGCTGAAAACATTGTATACAAACGCTCCTACCACTACCCACGAAATGAAGTAAGGGAAAAATATACAGGTCTGTGCGGTTTTTCTTATTCTTTTGCTTCCGATTTCTGTGAATAACACCGCCACTATAAGCTGCATAACATTGCCGAGCAAGATGAAAACCACATTATATAAAAACGTGTTTCTCGTAACCGTAAACGCCTGACCGCTTTTAAAGAAGAACTTGAAGTTCTCAAGCCCTACAAACGGACTTTTAATTATTCCCAGTGCGTAGTCATATTCCTTAAACGCAAGTACCACGCCGAACATCGGAAGATATGAGAATACTATATAGTAAAGCAATGCCGGTGCAATCATCAAAAGCAATATCTTATGCTTTAAAACCATTCCCAATAATGTCGATTTCTTTTGCAGCGTGCCGTTCGGCCCTACAACTATTTTAGCTTTTTTCATTTTTATCCCTGCCTGAATTTATTTTATAGAGTTCTTGTACTCAAGATACTGCTTCTGCGTTTCCTCGTAAACCTTATCAATGCCCGCCTGCGTCAGCTTCTCCTCGTAGGTTTTGAGTGACTCATCTATTTTATCGCTCTCTACCATACCGTTGTACAGCGGACCGCCGTACTGAGAAGCAACAGACGCTATAGAAGTCATCTCGGTCTTTACGTTTGTATCGTCAAATACAAAGCCGTGAATGCCGCTTGATACGGTTTCTGTCTTCCACCGCTCCAGGATTTCCTTCTTCTCGGGAATATCCGTTGTGTCGGTCTTCAGCATAGCCTGGTTTTTCCAGCCCCATACACACCCCGGCTCGTACCGGCGTTCCTTGGGAAGCTGAGCATTAAGCGAAGTATAAGTATTATTTTCGCCGGCCTTCCAATGCTCGCCCTCTATTCCGTACCAAGTTAAGTTAAAGTATCTTTCATCATTTCTCAGAAGCTCGATAAACTGCAGTGCCTTATCCGCATTCTTGGTGGTTCTGTTCAGTGCAAGTCCGTTTGCAATGGCTGTGTTCGCCACCTTGGGAATCCCCTGTGAAAAATCACATATCTCAATTTTCCATTCCGGATGTGCCGCTCTCAGCTTCTTCGCCATTGCCGATGAGGTTTCAAGATTCTTTACATATGTAGCAGCCTTTCCGTTCTCAAACATATTGTCAAGAGTCTTGTTGGCAACAATGTCCGAGGGAATGATTCCCTTGTCCACAAATTCTCTTGTCTTTTTAACCTGTGCTCTGTAGTAATCCTGAAAATCTCTCTTTTCAAACTTATCCGCAACAACGTCATAGCTGAGCTCTGTTCCCTTCGGTATCGCAAGTCTGGTAGTTTTACTTTCATTGCTGTCCCAGAAGCTCATCGCCGCAAGGTTAACCAACGGTGTGATGCCCTTGTCATTTTGTGCCACGTTTTCAAGATACTTCTCAAAATCGTCAGCCGTTTCCAATGGCGCCATACCGTACTTTTCTCTCAGGTCGCCTCGAATCAACGCAACAACATCACTGTACTCCAGAGCGGTATTCGGGATCATATACATCTTTCCGTTTACCTTTGCTTCGTTTTTCTGTGTTTCGGTCAGGGTCTCGTAGGTTTTTGGAGCATTCTTTTTCAGCATATCATCGGTGATTTCCATAAAGCTGTTTTTCGATGCCTGCTGGTTATAGCTAACCCAGTTTGCGGCAAAAACTATATCAAAGTTTTCACCCGTTGAAAACAGCAGCGAATACTTTTGGTTAAGATCCGAGAAATTATAGTATTCAACTTCAACCTCTGCGCCTATGTCCTCTCGGAGCATCTCATTGATTTTACCGTAAATCTCATCGTACAACGCCGGCTTTTCGCCCACAAGTATCATCTTAAGCTTTGTAATATCCGTTGATGCATTCTTTTCATCTCCGCCGCAGCCTACCATACTCGCCGCCAACATAACCGCTAAAACCACAAGTGCAACTCGTTTAAATAATTTCATAAAATGATTCCTCCCATTTCATATATTTTCTTATATTTTAAATATATCATCGGTTTACATTAAAGTAAAGTGGGAATTTCTCACATCCGGTGTAAATATATTTTCTCGGCAAAAACACTCTTGACACACTTAAAAAAACAAATTATAATCTAAGTGTAGATGTCACCCGCCGCTTAGGCGGCGGATTCCGATTCGGAATTTCGGCGGAAGCTTTATCTCCCGCCGAACCCCTGACCGGCTATCGCTCTGCGTTGCTCCGATCTAAATTAAGTATGTAAATATATTAGTGTAATTTATACATAAATATCAGCCCCTTACGAATGGAGACTTTTATATGCGCTCTACAAAAAAATCAAGCATAAAGCATAAGCTTTATATGTCGCAGATCGCACTGACCGTTATCGTGCTGATCTCGTTCTTTGCTATTTCTACTACCTATTTTATAATAAAGACCATAAAAACCACGGAAACAAATATGCGATATTCCTCTGACATCACCGTGTCCAATCTTGTGAGTTATATAGATTTAATGGAAAATTATGTGCACTCTGCCAGCTACAGCACCGACATTGCAACGGTATTGTCCGATAAAGACGAACAGACAATTTTTGATATGCAGGGGAATTATACCCATATTTCACAAACCCTGAATATGATACTTATGAGCTGCAATATCCCTGTATCCTTCACGCTCTACCCCACACGAGGCGATATTGTCATATACGACAACCTAAAAACGGCACCAATCAGTAAAATCAATACTCAAGCTTGGTTCGAGAATTTACGGATAAATCCAAATAAATTCTGCTATTTTACCGAAACCGAGGATGATATTTCCTACTTTTGTATTGTGAATACACTCTACAACCCATATAATCTGAGCGAACCCGTCGGATATCTGAAAATCTCGACCGAAATCTCTCATCTGATAGAAATTCTGCAAAACTGTGTAATGGAAAATGAAGAGAGTATCCTATTAAACGAAAAAGGTGATGTTGTTTTTTCACTATCCGGCAAGGAATACGGCGAGGAGGCAATACCGGCTTTTTCAAGCATCTCTCCGAACGAGCCCTCCTCAATCAAGCTTGATAAGAAAAGCTTCTTTGCCTCCAAAAGTACGCAGAGGGGCTCTCGCTACAGCGTGATAGTTCTGCAAAGCAAAGATAATATATACAAGACCATATACTTTATGTGTACAATCCTTTTGGGCATCCTTATCCTTATATCGATGGTCTCATTTGTTCTCGTACATCGAATAAGCGGCCCGATTATCAAAACCCTCGACGAGCTTATAATTGCCATGAAAATGTCGAATCTCGGTGAATTCAAAACGATCGACCCCCGAGAAAACGGCAACAACGAGCTTGACGAAGCCGTAAATACCTATAATAATATGGTCAACAGCATTACCCGGCTTGTACAATACAATAACAGCTATGCGGAAACAATAAAGAAGCATGAGCTGAGTCTTCTGCAGATGCAAATCAAGCCGCACTTTCTATACAATACACTTGATGCGATTCAACACTTTGCAAAAGAAAACAAGCCTGACGATGTTGTGTTCCTGATCAGGAACCTGTCGAAATTTTATCGGATAAGCCTGCACAATAAAAACGATCTTGTACGGCTTGAATCCGAAATAAATCATATCAAGTATTATACCGCAATAGAGAACCTTAAGCACAACAACGCATTTACGCTGAAGATTGATATACCCGAAGCTTTTATGGACTATTGCATTCCCAAGATAACTCTTCAGCCGATTGTTGAAAACGCAATGTACCACGGAATACTCGAAAAGGAAAACCCTGTCGGCACAATTATACTTACGGCAAAGGACGAAGGCGACTACCTCTATCTTTATGTTACTGACGACGGCGTAGGCATTTCGGAGGACAGAATGAAAGAAATTTTCAGCGAAACTACGCAAAGCGTAGGCATTGTGAACACAGACAGAAGACTGAAGCTGTTTTTGGGCAGCGAGTGCGGCATCACTTTTGAAAGCAAAGAAAACGAGTATACATGTGTTACCATAAAAGCCAAAGGAGTAAAGCTATATGATAAGGATTCTGATTACCGATGATGAAGAATTTTCGAGAAAGCAAATAATGGGCGAGCTTCTTCGCATGGAAATTCCCGAGAGCTGTATTATCGAAGCGATAAACGGGGCTGATGCACTTCGGAAAGCCAAGGAGCAGCAAATCCACATTCTGATAACGGATATCCGTATGCCCAGAATGCTCGGAACGGAGCTTGCACAACGGGTTTTGCAGCTATATCCCGGCTGTAAGGTTCTGTTTTTGAGCGGCTATTCCGACAAGGAATATCTTAAGGCCGCCATTAAGCTGAGCGTGATTGACTATATCGAAAAGCCCCTTGACCCCGAAGAATTTACAAAAGCAATGCATAAAGCAATAGGCGAAATATCCGAAACCGGAAAGCCATATCAAAATCAAAATGAGCACAGCATCAAATTACTTGAAGCGCTGTTCAGAAACCACTCAATCGATACAGACTCTCTCCCGGAGCAGCTTCGGAAGATTCTCAGTAAAAGGTTTTTCACGGCGGCAATTATTGCACCCTGTACCGAATACGAGGCGGATATAATTCAGATTATCCGAGAGAGAGCCGCACGCTTCGGCACAGACGTATTATCACGATTTAAAAATAACGGTAACATAGAGCTTTTATTTGCAGGCAGCGATAAGAACATCAGTTCCAATATCGAAAAAATATTCTATGATTTGCTTTCTGTCGCTGCCGATGAAAAATATAAATTTGCAATCGGCAACTGCGTAGATAAAAGCAAAAAAATTTATATCTCATACGAAAATGCCGTATGTGCATTAGACAATGCCTTCTTTTATCCGCCGAACACTCCCGTATGCTTCACGGAAGGCATTCGGCAGTCCACACCTGACACAAACGAGACGGCTCAGCAGCTATACGCAAGCCTTTCCGAAGAGGATTTCGCCAAGGCGCATATGATTATAAGCTCACTTTATCAGTCGCTGTATAAAAGCAATTCTGTTTTAAGTGCTGCCGCAAAGAAAATTTACTATACAATTTTTGAAAATATTCATGTATTTTTTAAAAACTATTTTATGCCGTATAACGACGAATTTTCTCTTTATACAAGCACCTTTAATATCTACGAAGCGCAGTTTCTGGACGATTTAAACAACCATATCGCATCGACGCTTGACCGTATTGAACAACTTCTGAAAAATTCGGATCATAACGGCCCCGTAAAGACAGCACTCTACTATATAGAAAAGAATTACTCGAATTCCAATCTGTCGATTATCGACATTGCTCAGCATTGCAATGTCAATGCAAATTATCTGTGCGGAATGTTTAAGTCCTCTACCGGAAAGACAATAAATAACTATGTAAACAACCTCCGTATCGAGGCATCCAAAAAAATGCTGCTTGAAACAAATCTGCACATCGCACAGATAGCCGACAGCTGCGGCTTTAACGACTCAAAATACTTCTGTAAGGTTTTCGGGAAATATGTAAGTCTAACCCCGACCGAATTCAGAAAAAAATACAAGTAATATGCACCCGCAGCAATTAAATATCAAACTAAATAATTGTAAAATGTGAAAACGCAAAATTGTGGATAACCTTCCAAAAAATCCGAAATAATTTTTTCGTTGCAGTCGGGCAGTAGGGTTCCCGAAAAACGGAGGGTTGTACCCGATGTTTTTTGGGAAGAGGAGACACAGCGGAGCAGGCGACGATGCGAATAAACGAGCATCAAGCAAGCGGAGCAGGTGGCGACGAGGGCGCAGGGCAATTATTCAATAAAATTATTTCGGATTTATAATTTGTACGATGCTGTTGTGCGAAGTAAGCGGAGA
>CACXES010000068.1 GCA_902766745.1 uncultured Ruminococcus sp. | reverse complement strand
TTTACGGCGAGGAGCGTCTTTTGGAAACAGTAAACCGGAATATCGTAATGGACACAAGAAAGCTGTGTGAAGCTGTAAAATCCGATGTTGACCAATTTGTAGGAGAAGCGCCGCAGTTTGACGATATTACCATGCTGAGCGTAGAGATTCAATATATAAGAGGCGAAAACTCTATTACTGTAATTGCCGATGACAAATCCATGATTCCTGTCAGTGAGTTTGCAAAGAGCCTTACGGAAAAGCTTGCGGTTGTGCCGAAAGTTGCGAATAAGGTGAGCATCGCCGTCGATGAGATATATTCCAATATAATCAATTACAGCGGTGCGGAGCTGGCAACGATTTCTTATGAAATAAAAGATGGAAGGCTATATATAACCTTTACCGATGACGGTATTCCATATAATCCGCTTGAGGCGGAGGAGCCGGATATCACACTTTCCGCAGAGGAAAGAAAAATCGGAGGGCTTGGAATTTTCATGGTTAAGAAGATGACCGAGAGTATGGAATATACTTATGAGGATGAAAAAAATATTTTGAAGCTTATAATAGCATTGAGTTAGAAGGAGTTAATGATTATGAAAATGAAAAAAATATTAGGTATTATTTTATCTGTTATTATGCTGTGCAGCACTGTGACTGCATTTGCACAGGCAAGCTCAGACAAGGTTACTGTTACAATGGACGGACAGGAGATGGAGTTTGACGTACAGCCTGTTATCGAAAACGGACGTACTCTTGTTCCGATGCGGGCAATATTCGAGGCTCTGGGATGTGCGGTTACTTACTATGATAACGGCGAATTTCCCGTTGTTATGGCAAGCCGCGGTGATAATTTTGTTATGGTATTTATCGGTCAGGATTTCCTTATAACCGACAAGGATGAAATAACTCTTGATGTTCCTGCAAAAATTGTAAATGATAGAACGCTTGTGCCGCTTCGGGCGGTTTCAGAAGCTTTTGACACCAAGGTGGAATAGCTTGAGGATATTAAAACCGTATGTCTTTACACAAAGCATGGTATGCACAAAATCAAGTCGGCTGTTATATCAAAGGAAATTAAAAATAAAATTGGTATTAAGGTTATGGATATTGCATGCACCTATCCTGTCATAGAAAACCCCGAAAACCTTGATTGGATTGAAAAACTCAATAAGGAATACAGGGAAAATGCGGAAAAATATGCCGCGGATGTTGAAAAGGAATATGCCGAAAAAGCAAATCAGCTCTGTGAGGAAACAGGTATAGAGAGCTTTTATCCTTTTGAATTCAAACTTACATATACGATTGATACGGACAGAAACGGACTATTTTCTTTAACAAACCATTATTCAGAAAACATCGGTGATTCTCAGGAATACAGACGCGAATCGGCAGTTTACAACACCGAAACCGGTGAGAAGCTTACGCTTTCGGATATTGTAAGCGGAGATGACGATGAGCGTCATACCATGGCTTATGATGTATTTGTAAAGTATTTTGAAGAAAAGTACACGGATTTGTCGCCGGAACTCGCAAGTCAAATTGACAAAGCAACGGAAAATACAAAGTTTTATCTGACCGATAATTCACTGGTGCTGTATTTTGATATGAATCAATTGGATTTAATGATTGATTATATTCCGACGGTCGAACTTAAATATAACGAGGGCTTATTTAAGATTGATTTATCAGACGCAGAGCTTGACAGCCTGGTAATAGATTTAGAGGGTAATCCCACGACCGGTTATCAGTGGAAGGTGATTTCCGCCGATGCGGACAAGCTTGAGGTAAAGGATGAGTACATTCCCGATGAAAATAAAGATGGACTTGTCGGCAAAGGCGGCACATACAGATTTACTGCCCACGGTATCGGAGAAGGAAACTGCAGCATTGATATTGCATATATGAGAGGCCGGGAAAGCTCAAATGAAGCAATAGACGAAATTACATATTATTTGTATGTATCCAAGGATGGCAAGATAACCGTACTCGGCACGGAAAAGAATTTGGATAATGTGAAATATGATGCTGAATAGAAATTTGTTCAGTCGGAAATGAAAAGCAGAACAGAAGAGAGGTTTTTGATATGTTAAAGAAAATGTTTGCTGCG
>CACXES010000067.1 GCA_902766745.1 uncultured Ruminococcus sp. | reverse complement strand
GCTTGAAAACTATATTTCAAAGCTTTTGGAATTGACAGACGGCAAAATTAAGTCGGTTGAGGTATGGAATGAGTATCATAATTCTGAATTTAGCGGCGGCTACAACAAAAATCCGCAGGTTCATGCGAATCTGCACAGATATATATACAACGGGGTAAAGAGTGCAAATCAAGTTGTTAATGTAGTAGGCTTTGCAGAGGATTGGTGGGGCTTCGGTGTTACAACTGCCGTTAATGATTGCTTAAAGGAGTTAAACGGAGAAAAATATTTTGACTATGTTTCTCTACACCCTTATGCAGAGGATTTCAGCAAACCCTTTGAAACGGATGCTCAGGTTAAAAATCTATTAAGTAAAGCGGACGAACTTCTTGTTGTAAACGGCTATAGCAAGAATATTCCCAGAATATTTTCGGAGCTGGGTTGGGATGATTACAGCTTGAACTATGACCAAGAAAAAAAGGCGGCATACACAGTCAGGGCGCATGCGTATGTGCAAGCAAATGATTTGGCAGATATTGTGTATAACTACGCATTTACAGACTACCTTGAATATTTAGAGACATCTCCTGCCCAAGCCGGGTTTGGTATTGTTGAATCCTATGATTCGTCACGTGTAGAGGTTCCGTATTTGGGCAAGCCCGTTTATGTTGCATTATCTTACTGGAATAATTTGATGGCGGACAATACGTTTGTTAAGAGCATCGAAACAGATATCGAAAACAGCTACTGCTATCTTTTTAAAGACAGATACGACAGAGATATTATTATGTACGGAATGTTAAATGACGGAGAAACAGCAACACGATATATGAATTTGGGTGTCGACTATGTTACGATGGCTGATATGTATGGTAATGAACAAAGTAAGAAATCCAACGACAAGATTTACAAGTTAAACTTTACAGATAAGCCAAGCTATATCGTCGGTAATATGAATGGATATAAAATAGAAGAGAATTATGTTCCGGTTGAAGAACATATTGCGGAACAAAAAGGTGAGAATAAAGTAGAAATTTCCGGCAGGCTCGGTACAAAAAGCGGTGCGTATACTGTTAGAATTTATGCAAAAGACAGGTCGCACAGCGATTTAAGTACATTGCAAAATGCGAATAACAAGGATGTATTACTTTATTTTGACCAAGGAGTAACGGATAAAAACGGTTACTATAATAAGGAGTTCAATATTTCGGCAAAGACCGACACGTACAAGGTCTTGATATATTCGAAGCTATTGGATAAGGAAATAACACCCGCTCCGACCTTAAGCTTTATCTCATACGAGGATTTGGCAAAGGCAGTAAATCAGCTTAACGGTTTTGCAAGCAGCAATGATTTGGCGGGATTTACAGATTGTGTAAATAACAATATGCAGGCACTCGGCATTGATATCATAGATGATGATGGAATCGAAATTGCATTCAACGATGTAAAGAAAAAGCCTATGGGAGAATCTGATTTAAACAAATCAAAAGAGTTGTTTGCCCGAGCCAATATAATTTCCGAACTGAACCATGGGCGAATTGCAGACATATTTGATTATACAGAATGCTTTGAAACAAGTGCAAAGGATGTAAATAAGTATGTTCGCATACAGCCTGCATTGAGAACAGGTATCACGGCAAGAATTGCAAACAAGGGTATCAAAGACACGGATGAATTTATAAGTTATTTGAGAAAAGCAACATTTTTAGAGCTTGCAGCTAATCCGAACGGAATTGAAAATGTTATTGACGCCTTGAAGGATTTCTCGGATATCGTAAGTATTAACCCTGATAAATACGGAACAGACGAGTTTAAAGAAATTTTAAATTCTGTCTGTGGAAATTCATATGGCACAATAGATGAGTTTGTCAAAGCGTTTAAAGCTGTCAAGATATCTGAGCCTACATATTCGGGCGGCGGAAGCTCCGGCGGCGGTGGAAGCTCGAGCGGTGGCGGAGCCAGCGTTACTGTTGAAAACAGCAATTTAACGCAGCCGTCAAAAGAAATCGGCGTTGATGTATTTGTGGATTTAGATGATGTTATCTGGGCGAGAAACGCAATCGTGACGCTTTGCGATATGGGAGTATTAAACGGAAAAGGCGGCTTGAACTTCTGCCCGAATGATTTGGTATTGCGTGAAGAATTTACAAAAATGGTAGTTTTGGCATTTTTGTCTGACTATGCTGACGGAGAAATTCAATTTGAAGATGTTGACAAAAACGAGTGGTACTATCCTTATATTTTAAAGGCAAAGGGCGCAGAGGTAATAAACGGATATTCAGATACTTTTTTCGGTATCGGAGACAGCATTACCAGAGAAGATTTGTGTAAGCTTGTTTATAATGCTTATATAAAGATTAATGGGGAAAATTCCGTGAAATCGGAATTGCCGTTTGAGGATGCCGGAGATATTGCCGAATATGCAAGAGATGCAGTGGAGTTTATGTGGTTAAATAATGTTGTAAATGGTGTGGACAAGACTCACTTTGCTCCAAAAGCGTATGCAACTCGTGCAGAGGCTGCAAAAATAATATACGGAATGCTTAATTTGAGATAGGAGAATGAAAATGAAAATGAAAAACATAATATCAGTTTTAGCGATTTTTGCAATTATTCTTAGTACACTTTCTGCATTCTCTGTAAATCAAGAAGGGCAAAGTACGGAAACCGATAACGATTATAGCGGACTTTTGCTCACTCTAAATATTGTAACACAAGAAGATGTCAGTAATTCCGAACAGTCGGTCACAAGAGAAATGTTTTCCCGATATGTTTCCAATATTATCAGGATTAACCCCGATGAGTATGAAGATAAGAGATTTTTTAAAGATGTACCTTTATCAAATCGAAATATTGGTTACATCAATGCTATGAATGAAAAAGGACTTATGATCGGCGTCGGTGATTATGAGTTTGCACCAAAAGATAATATCGCATCCAATGAGGCTGCAAAAGTATTGCTTAAGGCTGTAGGATATGAAGAAAGGTATATTTCAGAAAAGCCGAGTCTAATTGCCGAGGTGACGAAAGGGCGTTATTCCGAAAGCGTTTCCGTTCGGCAGATGATGTCTATGATTTACAACGTATTGCTTATGCCTTATATGCGAACGACCGGTATCAAAGACGGTGAAAGTGAGTACATGATAGATAAAGATTATACAGTATTGGAAGAGCTTTTCGGTATTTATGTAATAAGCGGTAGATTAACTGCAGCAGACGGTTGTTCTGTAACTAATTTAGGTATTTCGGAAAATGAATTGGTTATTAACAATACAGTATATTTAGGCGATTTTGGTTACGATTTAATTGGATTATATGTAGATGCTTATATAGAAAAAAATACCGATGGAGAAATTGAAAAGGTCGTATACCTAACCGAAAGCAATAATACATATATAGATATTAATGCAGATGATATTGTATCTGTTGAAAATGATATGGAAATTAAATACTCTGATAAATCAGGAAAAGTTAGGTCGGTTAGCGTGAATAAAAACGTCCGAGTTTTTAAGAACGGAAGCTTAATAAACAAGGATTTGGCAGCAGAAGTAAACATCGAAAGAGGATGTATCAGAATTATTTCAAGCAGGCAAAACGGATATGATATAATTATCGTAAAAGAATACATGCCATTCTTTGTAAATGCAATCAGTAAAGTGGATAAAATTCTTTATTCAAAGGAACTTTCGGCAATAGAGGTAGATGAAAGTAAATACAATAGAGTAAAAATCTATGACGAAAACAAAAAAGAAATTGACTTTTCCTCAATACCGGATAATCATTTACTGTGTATCTATAAATCTGATGCAGCAATAGAAATCTATGTTTGTAAAAAAATGTTGTCAGGTGTAATAGAGTGTATAAATTCGGAAAACAACTGTCAAATAGGTGGAAATGAATACAAGGTTGACGTTGCATTGATTAATTCAAAGCCTCAATTGTTTACAGCGGGAAAGAGTGGTGTTTTCTATTTGGATTGCGATAATCGTATTGCGTATGCAAAGCCTGAGAACGAGTCGGATAACCTGTATTTATATGTGTTAGGAGTAAAGTATGATGAATTTGATAAAACCCTTACTTTAAGAGCCTATACAACAAACGGCGAAATTGAAGAAATCGAGACAACAGAAATAGTTGAAACTGATGGCGAAAAGATTAATGGTGATAAGCTTTATTCAATGCTTCGCGAAAACGATAAAACGATAATTCAGTTGATACGGGTAAAGAAAAATTCAAAGGGCTTAATTAACTTTATCGATACGCAGAAGTATAATGAAGGCGTCGAGTCTGAATACTCGTTGGTAAAGATTTTGAATTATTCTCAATTGCTTTACCTTCCGAAATCGGATTCGTTGGGCGTGTCTGTTCCGATGAATACTCAAACCAAAATCATTAACAGACCTGCATATGATATAGAACATGCAACTGAAAAGGATTTTTCCACAAAGAAGATTTTTGAAGGCTATATCAATTATAATGTTGAGGCGTATAGCTTAGGTGCCGATAATATGTTTGCCGATGTTGTAATAGCAGAGCCGTCAGAGGGGCTTATGTCTTTCCCTTGCATTTTTGATTCGCTGTATGAGGCAGTGGATGATGAGCAAAATACCGTTCAAGGCATTAAATTATTAACCAATAGTGGTATGGTTGAGATGAAATTAAGTGATGATGTTAAGGTATATAATAAATCTCAGCAAAGCTTAAGTATACTATCGGAGGGCGATGCCGTAAAGTACAAGGTAAATGCAAACGGCGAGATTAACAGAATATACATTATGCTTGATATCGACAAGGATGTAAGGGTTGATATTACCAACTTTAACAGGTATGGTAATTATACTGTCTGGAATACAGAGTCATTTGGGTTTGTAAAGAAAAAGCAAGACGGTATAGTTAAATATATCCCATACCTTACGGATACAAGCGGGGAAATGATCATCAAAGCAGGCACATCAATTCTGGTTTACGATAAAGATAACAGAAACAACAGACTGTATATGGGTAACTTTGACGACATTCAAACATATGAAAATATGGGTGAAGACTGTTCGTTTATTATCGCTTCCCAAAGAGACGGAGCGTCCTCAACATTGTTGGTGTACAAAAACTCTTCCGAAATGCTTAAATAAAAGGAGCGATTAAAATATGGTTAACACATTATACGGTGACGGAATACACGATGATTTGCCTGCAATACAAGAAATGATTGACAGCGGGACATCTCTCGTGTATCTTCCGACACCTAAAAAGAATTATCTCATTTGCGGTCCAATAAAGCTCTGCTCTAACCAGGAACTGCGTCTAGACAGATTCACAAGAATTGTGTTAGGAGAGCGTTCGAATTGTTGTATGCTTGAGAATAAGGATATGGATTCCGGGAATAGAAACATAAAAATTTCAGGTGGAATTTGGGACATGAATCATAACAAGCAAAGACCTAACCCTGCTCATTTTGCAGATAAAGAAAAAGGCGAAGTATTGTTTTGGGATTGGTTCTTTACTCCCGGGAATTTTGACTCAAACGGGAAACAACCACTGAATGAATATCTTGGATTTTGCATGAGGTTTTTTAACATAGACGGATTTGCAATAAGCGATATCACGATAGAAAATCCGGTTACATACGGAATGGATTTGGCGTTTACAGAAAACTTTACAATTGAAAATATAACATTTGATTATTTCGAGGGGAGTCCAAATCTTTGGAATTTAGACGGGGTTCATATAGAGGGTGGCTGCAAAAACGGATATATACATAATTTGTATGGTGCATGCCATGATGATACAGTAGCATTAACCGCTGATGATATTATTTTTGGAGATATTGAAAATATTACAATCGACGGAATATACGGCCAAAATTCTCACAGCGCCGTTAGGCTGCTGTCAATGTCGCATAAGGTTAAGAATATCCATATTACCAATGTTTACGGAACATATTATGCTTATGGCATAATAATAAGTAAGAACTCAGGATTAAAAGAATATCGTTCAGCATTTTCAAATATTACAATAGATAATATTCACGCATCTCTTTGTAAAGGAACAAAGGATGTAAAAGGAAATGAATGTGCATTGATTCACTTTGGATACGATATGGATATTGACTTTGTTTCGATTGATAAACTTTTCAGAGATGAAACTCACATAAACCTTCCGACTGTTCACTTGGGGAATGATTGTAATATTAACTGTCTTTCTTTATCGGACTGTTATCTGACCAATGCGACCGATAAACCTATTTGCTTTATAGAAAATGAAGGTAAGATAAGGCAGTTATTTTTAAAGAATATTAATCAAAACGATGAATTAATCAGTGGAAGAGGCACTGTTTCCGACACTGTTAATTGTGAGGGCAAATATGAAAAAATGGTATCTTGTAAGTAACGGAAACAAAAAAGCCGACGGCATTGTAAAAAAAGCGGTTGAAAAGTATATTAATATTCATGTTGTTTCGGTTGGTGATGTAACTGAGGCACTCGAATGTCAAAATCTGATATTGGTTGGTGTTCATAGTGAAGAAGCTCCGATAAACGGGTATAGAATCAGGTCATATGAAGGGAATTATAATAATCGCATTATTTCTCTTTCGGGATATGACTATGTAAATGAACTGTATGCCGCGGTTGATTTTGAAAACAAATATCTTGTGAAAGCCGAAAACGCAGATGTTCACACTCCTATATATTACTTTAACAAGCTTTTTAAAGATGAAATGCCTGATTTTGATCAAAGCTTTACGCCGTATATTAAAGACAGAGCTCTATGGAGCTGGGGTTATGTTATATATGATTATAAAGGTTATATGGATAATATGCTAAGGTTAAAGCTTAATATGTTAGTTATCTGGAATGACTATATTCCTGATAATGCAAATGAAGTTGTAGCCTATGCTCATGAGTGTGGTATAAAGGTTATTTGGGGTTATGCGTGGGGATGGGATGTGAAATGCGGTGAGATTGATTTAAACTTAATTAATCAAATTTCCGATAAGGCAATAGAAGATTATGAGAAGGTTTATTCAAACATAATGTCAGACGGAATATATTTTCAAACCTTTACTGAAATCAGTGAGGATAATATAAATGGTATTATTGTTGCTGATGCCGCTGTAGAGCTTGTGAATATGACGTCGAATAAATTGCTTGAGAAATATCCTGATATGAATATTCAGTTCGGATTACACGCAACATCGGTTAATACAAGGCTTGATACAATAAAGAAAACCGATCCAAGAGTGACAATATTATGGGAAGATTGCGGTGCATTTCCATTTGCATATATTCCGAAAAAAACTGATAACTTTGATGATACAAAGAAGTTTGTGGAACAAATAAAAAATCTGCGGGATGCCGGCTTCGGTTGTTTGTTCAAAGGTATGACGGCACTTGATTGGAGTACATTTGTACATCAAAAGGGAAGATTTGTATTAGGTGAGGAATCTGCTTCTGCGTTATATGATAAATTAAAAGAAAAGGAGAAGATATGGAAATACATTCAAGCTTATTGGATTTCAAATATTGATTATGTTGCAGATATTGTGAAGATGTTAGATCCCGATACATTGGTGGGAGCTCTTGTTGAGGATGGTTTATTTGATATTAAAATGTGGTATCCTGTTGCGTTGTACTCAGAACTTTTATGGAATCCATTTAGAAGTACAAGAGAGATATTATCGGAAACAGCACTTATTCCAAGTGTGGCGTTTGCTGGAGATGATACAATTTGAAAATACAGTGCTATGTCGGCGATTCGCACACTTGATGAGAGAGCCTGAAAAAAGATAGAAGTTGCTTCAATGCACCTGTTAAAGCCGTCGATTTAAGACAGCTGTCCTTTGGCGTTATGCGTTTTGCAAATCTATGAAGAAGATATGTGAATGAGAATACAAATTAATTTTCAGTAGAAATGTATTCAAAAGAGATTGCAGAAAAATTTTCGTTAGACAAAACAGAATGATAAATCAAACGAAATGCTCAATAAAGCGAAATCAAAAATTAAAAGATTGCTTGAAATAATTTATTAATATGATATAATAGTGTGTGATGACTTTTATGAGGTGATTTGATGATAGAAGATAATTTTAAAAGTCAATATAAATCACTGCCTATTGCAGTAAGCTATGATACAGGTGTTTACACTAATGCTCACAATCATAGAGAATTTGAAATATTGTATTTTCAAAAGGGAAGTGCCGAGGTTACTGTAAATAATAAGGTGTATCTGGTATCTGAGGGAGATATGTTCTTTGTTAATCCTTATGAAGTGCATGCCATTAGATTTATTCCTAAAAACGGATTGTTTGCAAGAATTTGCATCTGCTTTGATTGTAACATTATTACAAATGAAACTATCTCTAAATCATTAAACAACGAAGACTATAAGATTATGCACCATATCAAGAAAAAAGATCCGATAAACAAATATTTGTCAAGAAACTTCCTTGAGTTAATCAATGCATATGAAGATGGATCTGAATGGTCGGATTCGGAAATAACTTCATATATTACTCTATTGTTTATTAAGTTAATTAAAAGTGATAAGTTATATAATCACGAAAGAGGAAAAAGCAATGAAAAATTTTGTAAAGCAGTGATTGAATATGTGAGCGCAAACTATAAAAGCGATATTACATCAAAAGATGTTGCAGACGCACTTTCATATGATAAAAGTTATTTCTGTAGAGCATTCAAAAAGAATTTCAGCAGAACCTTTTCTGAATATCTGAATATTTACAGAGTCACAAATGCGAGGATTTTGCTTGAAGATAATTCAATAAGCATTTCGGACATAGCAACGCAATGCGGATTTAATTCTTATAGTTACTTTGCTGAATGTTTTAAAAAGTATCAAGGCATTAAACCGTCTGAATATCAAAAGAAGAATTATAGTAAAGCATCAGATTAATAATCCCACGATTGGAATTGTTCAAGCTGATAAGGGATAGTCGTTTAAACAAAATCAAAGTAGTTTGTTGAAATGAGTATCGCAGCGAACCCAAGAACATGGTACACATATACAAGTGGAGCGGGATGATTATGGAATGCTGAGGTAGTGGCTTGCGGAGTGTAAGGCGGCGGCGTCGCTTAAGAAGGATAAGCGTTTCAGATTGAGCCGCGTCATTGCCTCTTTGGCGGTGATGCGGCTCAATAAAAACCGTTTTAGGGAGTGGTAAAAATTATTAATAAAATATGTATTGCAGGAGATTCTCACACGTGGGGCCAGGGAGCGGCAGACCGGGTGTTTCAAGACTTTGAAATACCTGTAGTTGCCGGCGAAAAAAGATTATTACCGTTTTGTGTGCCATCGTTTCCTACACTTTTGAGAAAATATATAAATGAAAAAAGCGGTTCGGAAGCTATGGAATTTTCGGGAAAAGATATTAGTGAAAGATTTGATTGTGAATACAAAATGGAATGCGCAAGGGTTCGCGGAGAGCTTTGCATAAATAAAGAGTTTGATTTTGCGCGTATAGAACTTAAAAGAGGATCATCCGATACAGATTTTATATGTGACGGAATGCCTGTTCAAAGTTTCAAAGCATATGAAATTGATGATGAATATATTGTTAAAAACATTACACCCGACAGTCGAGCCGATAAGCTTATCATAAAATCAGACGACGCTTTTTTATACAGAATCGAACTGTATAAGGGAAAGTATGCGGTTGTAAATTGTGGAATCGGCTCGTGTTCATCGTTCAAATACACAAAAGACTATCTTGATAAGTATGTACTATCGATAAATCCGACTATTGTTATAGCGGAGATTTTTACGGTTAATGATTGGCTTTCGGCAAAGGCACCTGAGGAATGTGAAAAAAGTCTTGTTAAGTTCGGAAAACGGATAATTGAGAGGCGCGCAAAACTCGTGTTCTCATCAGTTATTCCTATTCTCGGAAGACAAAAAAATGGCTTAAAAGCGGATTATTTGGAGTATGTGCAAGCAGGAGAGCGTGCTGCACGTACATTGAGGATTCCGTATGCGGATACATATGCGGCTTTTTCAAAAGAATATACAGACAGTCCACAGCCAACTCATTACGGAGATGAATGGCATCCCGGTGTTCGCGGGCATGAAATATATTTTGAAGAATTAAAAAAGTCGGATACTATATGCGAACTTTGTCGAGAGATGTAAATTTGCGGCAAAATACGGACGAACAGACACAAAATCATAGAAAACAGCAGATTTTAGGTGAGTTTAAAGCGCATTTTAATATCGTGCGGGTGTAAACAGTATTAACACCAAAATATGCAAACTAACATATAGCCGGTGAAAGCATTTTGAAAGCGATTCTTTACACGGCTTTTTATAGAAACGAAGTTGAAAGATATCGAGTAAATTCACGCAAAATTATAATTGGCTTAGCAAGTATAAAGTTGCCGTGGATAAGACCAAAGCGAAACGGGCTACTTGGCCAATAAATCTATATTTGCTTGATTTTTTTGGTTTCCACATAATGCGAGAATTGCCCTTAATGTTTCGGGCGGCGGTCAAAAAATCCTCCCCTGACTTTGGGAAAATCCGCCGCCGAAATAAAAAATTATCGGAGCGGGCGGACTGAGATTTTTTATGAAGAACCATAGAATTTTGCATTTGAAAATGTCATTTTGGTCAGCTCCTGTCTTGCTCGGATTTTAGTAATTTGTAAAAGGACGAGCGTTTCAGATTGAGCCGCGTCATTGCCTCTGTGGCAGTGATACGGCTCAACCTGTATTTGAATATGTCTCGGGTATATGTACGAGAACGTAAACCTTTATGGACTACTCGTTTTCCTCGACAATCTTGATAATTTCTTCAAGTGCGGAAATGTGTTCAAGCGTGAGTTTGAGTTCGTCT
>CACXES010000066.1 GCA_902766745.1 uncultured Ruminococcus sp. | reverse complement strand
GCTTGAAAACTATATTTCAAAGCTTTTGGAATTGACAGACGGCAAAATTAAGTCGGTTGAGGTATGGAATGAGTATCATAATTCTGACTTTAGCGGCGGCTACAACAAAAATCCGCAGGTTCACGCGAACCTGCACAGATATATCTACAACGGGGTACAGAGCTATAACCAAAAATACAATCAAGATGTCAGTGCAGTAGGCTTTGCAGAGGATTGGTGGGGCTTCGGTGTTACAACCGCCGTTGCGGATTGCTTAAAGGAGTTAAACGGAGAAAAATATTTTGACTATGTTTCTCTACACCCTTATGTAGGGGATTTAAGCAAACCCTTTGAAACGGATGCTCAGGTTAAAAATCTATTAAGCAAAGCGGACGAGCTTCTTGTTGCAAACGGCTATAGCAAGAATATTCCCAGAATATTTTCGGCGCTGGGTTGGGATGATTACAGCTTAAGCTATGACCAAGAAAAAAAGGCGGCATACACAGTCAGGGCGCATGCGTATGCGCAAGCAAATGATTTGGCAGATATTGTGTATAACTACGCATTTACAGACTACCTTGAATATTTAGAGACGTCTCCTGTCCAAGCCGGGTTTGGTATTGTTGAATCCTATGATTCGTCACGTGTAGAGGTTCCGTATTTGGGCAAGCTCGTTTATGTTGCACTATCTTACTGGAATAATTTGATGGCGGACAATACGTTTGTCAAGAATATCGAAACCGATATCGAAAACAGCTACTGCTATCTTTTTAAAGACAGATACGACAGAGATATTCTTATGTACGGAATGTATGATGACAATGCGAGCGTGAAATATTACCTTGAATGCAACTCAAACAAAGTAACAGCCGCCGATATGTACGGAAATGAAAAAGATTTAGTATCTGCAAATGCAAGCTATGAACTTGAATTTACCGACAAACCGCAGTATATAATTGGTGAGCTTGAAAACGCTTCAATTACTGATAAGCCGACGACCGTTAATGAGAATTATGCAAAGCAGATAGGAGAGAATAGAATTCAAATCGGAGGAAAGCTCGGCAACAAAAGGGGAAGGTATACGGTTAAGGTATTTGCTCCGGGAAAAAATGGGAGTGATATAGATGGTAATTCTGACTCAAAGAACACGGATTCTCTTGTATATATCAATCAGGGAATGACCGACGAAAACGGAGTATATCAAGAGGAATTTAATGTACACGGCGAGGGCGGATTGTATAACGTTGTTATCTACTCGGAGGAATTGGGAAAAAGAGAAGATCCGATATCGGTTTTTAATTATATAACCGACGAAATTGCCTTTTATGATTTCAAAGGCAACAAATTAAAGTATGTTGTCAAGGGAGATAAAATTAAAGTAAGGGCAGACCTGATCAGTAATAATTTTAACAACAAAAATCCGATAATTATATGCGCATTATATGACGGAAATGTTCTCGTTAACGTAGAAGAACAAAGCGCGTTGATAAATGACGGTAATAGGGAAATAACTTTAACACTTACCGTTCCGAATGATCTGACCGATCCTGTGTTAAAGGGCTTTGTTTGGGAGGATATGTCGAGCTTGAAACCGCTGATTCCGTCAGCCGCGATAGAGTAAATAATTTAGGCGATTTTAAAACACAAAAATGTGGATTCCAATGTTGTACAATTACAACAGATTATACAATTACAACAGCTTAAAGCAGGTAGTTTATTATAAAGGAAGTAATTTATTATTAGGAGAGAGATTATATGAATAGACACAGAATGTTAAGTGCGGTAATTTTGTTCGTGTTCTTGATTTCAAGCATGACTGTAACAATTAATGCGCAAAATCAAGTTAGTATCTCGATTTCTACCGACAAGCTTGGTAATAACTTCTTTACTGATGATATGCCGAAATTTAATGTAGAATACTCGGGAGATTCGGGCAGTTATACTGCAGAAGTTAAGGTTACTGACCTTAAAGGCAATACTATTTCAAGGTTTGACGAAAATGTTGATATTGATGCAAGCGGTGTAAAGGTTCAGACGCTATCCCTTTCGGACGAGGTCTTCGGAGTATGTGAATTGAGTGTTACAATCGGAAGCACTGTCGCAAAAACAAAGTTCACACTGTCAAATCGTTCGGGTAATATGCCTCTCAATAAAAGAACAGGTGTGTCAACACATATAAGTCGAGGCAGAGGGACGCCCGACGCCAATTTCGAACTTATCTCAAGGGCAGGAATCGGAAATATCAGAGGTGAGGATTTTTACTGGTCATCAGTCGAAAAAGAGAAGAATAAATATGCATTAACCCCTAACCAGAAAAAGATTTTACAGAAAATAGATGAAACAAACATAGATTATATGTTCCTGTGTGATTCGGGCAACCCGCTTTACAAGGGAAAGGCGGAGGATCCGGACCATGCTCCGCCTTCAACACCGGAAGGATATCATGCGCTTGAAAACTATATTTCAAAGCTTTTGGAATTGACAGACGGCAAAATTAAGTC
>CACXES010000065.1 GCA_902766745.1 uncultured Ruminococcus sp. | reverse complement strand
TTAACTTTTTACTTATGATTATATGTTTTGTGTATCCCTCCACCACCTTCGGTGGTCCCCCTCCCTTTAGGCAAGGGAGGCTATTTGATTGATGATCGTTGGTTCCCCTCTTAGGCAAGGGAGGCTGTTTGGTTGATGCTCGGTGGTTCCCCTCTTAAGCAAGGGAGGCTATTTGGTCGATGCTCGGTGGTTCCCTCAGAGATGGAGCCTTTGCCCTCCTCTTTGAGGAGGGTGGCATTTTCGCAGAAAATGACGGGAGGAGTTTTTAATTATTCATTATTCATCATTCATCATTCATTTTTTTGCCATACATAAAAATCGATCCGAGGGTTGTAAATCCCTCAGACCGCCTGACTTTAATTTTATTATAAGTATTTTTTCGCCTTGCTCATTGCAGGGAACAAAATTACCGACACGGCAATGCTCATCAGCCACTGTACAGGTGATGAAACAAACACACTGACCGCCGAGCCGATACCATACATAAATATCTCCGGAATAAAGTAACCGAAGGTGACTATTACAAGATTAACTACCGCCGCTGTGGCAAGCCTTCCTGCCGTGAACTGTTTTTTATAAAGCAGCTTTGCGGTGACAAATCCCATTAAGGCTTTGACCACAAATGTAATCGGTATGTACATGGGATAGCCGGATAGCAAATCCGCCAAAGCATGACCTATGCCGCCCACCACTGCACCGGCAAGAGGTCCGAAGAACGCCGCAGCAATATAAATTATACTGTCACCCATGTGGACATATCCCGTCGGTGTCGGGAAGTGCGGATACATGGTAAGCACCGCCGCCAACGCCGTCAATAATGTTATCTGTACAAATAATTTCGTTTTATTTTTCATCGCAAATACCGCCTTTCAAGCCTTTTCTCACAGGATACCTACTCCCTGTCCTTATTTTTGAGTACTACTGTCCCTTGTATTCTTCAAGCATTTTTTCAACCTCGTCACGGGTCTTAATACTCATATACGAGAAGCTTTTCGTAAGAGATTTTTCTATCATCTCTATACCCTTTTCCCTTTGTCCGAGCTTTATCAATACTCTGCCGTAGCCGTAGTACGCCTCGGGAAACCTCGGCTCAGGGTCGCGCGCAATAAGCTTTTCATATATTTCGGCTGATTTTTCAAAATCCCCGTTTATGGCATATGCGTCCGCAAGATTATCCATAATTATATTATCGTCATCGTTATATTCGTATCCCTCAAGATTGAATTTCAGTGCCTTTTCATGATCATCGCTTAAATTATATAAAATTCCGAGGTTCTGATAAATCTGCGTGGTCCTGTAGTCGGCGTTAACCGCCTCCTCAAGCTCCTCTATTGCCTCATCCAAGTGTCCCTGCTTCCAAAAGGTCAGCGCAAGCATATTCTGAAGCTTATGCCTCTCCGGGCTCTCCCTCCTTGTCATAGGCAGAAGTCTGCGGAACTGTACCTCGGCTTCGTCCGGCTTTCCGCTGCGCAGAAGAATATAGCCGTACAGCATAAGGTTCGCCGTATTCAGATTTCCTATCTTATTGGCAATATTGAATATCTTCAGCGCACCGTCGTTATCGCCATTGGAAAACTTAATCTTTCCGAAGATCGCAACAAGATTCGCCCTCCGCACCACAAGAAATATCAGCACCGCACAGAGCAGTATCCTCCATAAATCAATTCCAAAAAGCTGCATAATATCACCCGAATACAAATTTTTAATACAAATTGTTTACCGTTCTCGGATACGGCAGGACGTCACGGATATTTCCCATTCCGGTAAGGTACATTATTGCCCTTTCAAAGCCCAAGCCGTAGCCTGCGTGACGAGTTCCGCCGAAGCGTCTTAAATCAAGATAGTGGCTGTAGTCCGCCTCATCAAGACCAATCTCTGCCATCCTCTCCTTCAGAAGATCGATGCGCTCCTCTCTCTGACTTCCGCCGATTATCTCGCCGATACCGGGAACTAAGCAGTCCATAGCCGCAACCGTCTTGTTATCATCGTTTAAGCGCATATAAAACGCCTTTATCTCCTTGGGATAATCGGTTACAAATATCGGCTTTTTGAATACCTCCTCGGTCAGGTATCTCTCATGCTCGGTCTGCAAATCACAGCCCCACTCCACAGGATAGTCAAATTCCTTGCCGCTGTTTTTAAGAAGCTCTATCGCCTCGGTATAGGTGACCCGTCCAAAGTCGTTTGATACAACGTTGTTGAGTCTTTCAAGCAAGCCCTTATCCACAAAGCTGTTAAAGAAATTCATCTCCTCGGGTGCGTTTTCCAAAACATAATTTATCACATACTTAAGCATATCCTCAGCAAGACGCATATCGTCCTCTAAGTCCGCAAAGGCAATCTCCGGCTCAATCATCCAGAACTCCGCCGCATGACGGGTTGTGTTTGAATTTTCGGCACGGAAGGTAGGGCCAAAGGTGTAAATATCACCGAACGCCATGGCAAAATCCTCGCCCTCAAGCTGGCCGCTGACCGTTAGAGATGTGCGCTTGTTAAAGAAGTCCTTGGTGTAGTCCACAGCTCCGTCCTCACAGCGCGGAGGATTTTCCATATCCATTGTGGTAACTTGAAACATCTCGCCCGCACCCTCGCAATCACTTCCGGTAATCAACGGAGTGTGAACGTATACAAAACCTCGCTCGTTAAAGAACTTGTGTATCGCATACGCCGTAAGGGAGCGAATACGAAACACCGCCGCAAAGGTGTTTGTGCGCCCGCGAAGATGAGGGATAGTGCGCAGGTACTCGAAGGAGTGTCTCTTTTTCTGCAAGGGGTAATCGGGAGTGCTTGCACCCTCAATTTCAATCTCCTCCGCCTTTACCTCAAAGGGCTGCTTTGCGTCGGGTGTGTGAATCAAAATTCCCTTTACCCTCAGCGCAGAGCCGACGTTAAGCTTTGACACCTCCGCAAAGTTTTTAAGCCTTTCAGCCTCTATTACCACCTGAAGGTTCTTGAAAAACGAGCCGTCATTCAGCTCGATAAAACCAAAGTTTTTGGAAACACGCAGAGTTCTGACCCAGCCGTTTACCGATACCTCCGACCCGTCGGCGGGAATTTCTCTAAATAATTGTTTTATTTTCATTTTTCAGACACATCCTTTGTATCAATATTCTTTTATAAGCTCCGCTCTCGGATAGCCACGGCTGTATTCCACATCGGAAATATAAAAGCCTCTGCCGTAGTAAAATCTGATCAGTGCAGTCACCTTTGAGCTTGTGTGCAGACGGAGAGTTTTAACGTTATTCTCCTTCATCACCTTGTCAACAACCTTCATCAAAATCTTGCCTATACCGTTGTTGCGGTTGGAGCTCGCAACGGCAAAACGGCTGAGATAGGCTTCGGAATCAGGCAAAAGCTCAATTCTCACCGCACCCACCGGTTCATTGTCTATCCGAACAACAAAGACATTTTTGTTATTTATATCGTCAAGTATATCCTCATAGGTTTCGTTAAGTGCCTCTATGTTATAATCAAGACCTGCCATTTCGCAGTATTTCAAAAATGCGTCATGGGTGATCTTATGTATCGCAGGGATGTCCTCCTCTGCCGCCGCCTTTACCTCAAAGGCGTATAAACTTTTTTCCATTATAATTCACTTCCGTTTTCTGTTTTCCGTTTTCCGTTTTCCGTTTTACTTGTATGTTTTAAATCAAAATCAGATTTTGCCCATTACCGCCGCCATTACCGCCTTTTGTGCGTGCAGTCTGTTCTCCGCCTCGTCGAATATTACCGAGCGCGGACCGTCTATTATATCCTCTGTCACCTCATAGCCTCGGTACGCCGGCAGACAGTGGATAAAAATGCTGTCCTCCTTGGACTTTGCGAATAATTCACCGTTAATCTGATAATCGCGGAAAACCTTTATTCTCTCCGCCTTTTCTTCCTCCTGACCCATGCTGACCCAGGTATCTGTGCAGACAACGTCCGCACCGGTCATTGCTTCAACGGGATCATAGGTCACAACAACCTCACTCCCCGTCTCCTTTGCGTCAGCCTTGGCGTTTTCGACAATCTCCGCATTAGGCTCATAGCCCTTGGGCGTTGCAACGGAAATATCCATTCCCGCCTTGGCACAGCCGTAAAGGAGTGAGTGCGCCATATTGTTGCCGTCGCCGATATAGGCAAGCTTCAAGCCCTCAAGCCTTCCCTTATGCTCATACACGGTCATCAAATCCGCCATTACCTGACACGGATGCAGGAGGTCGGTCAGGCCGTTTATTACCGGCACACTTCCGTACCGCGCCAAATCCAAAACGTCCTGATGGTCATAGGTTCTGATCATTATACCGTTGACAAAGCGGCTCATAACATTCGCCGTGTCATAAATACTCTCGCCTCTGCCAAGCTGGATATCGTGAGAGCTTAAAAATATGGGATAGCCGCCCAACTGATACATTCCGGTTTCAAATGAAATTCGGGTTCTGGTGGAGGATTTCGTGAAAATCATTCCCAAAACCTGACCCTTTAAAATCGGGTGCGAAACGCCCTGCTTTGTCTCCTTTTTAAGCCTGAACCCTAAGTCCATCAGATGATTGAACTCATCCCTCGTAATATCGTGTATACTGATAAAATGCTCCAAACTCATAGAAATAATTCCCTTCCCTTATAATTTTTCACTTCCGATATAATTTTTCACTTCTGTTGTGATTTCCAAATTAAATTGTGCGGTCTAAAGCTCGGCAAGAACCTCACCGAGTGCCGATACAAAGCCGTCAACGTCACTTTCCTTCAGAATAAGCGGCGGTACAATTCTGAACACCCTCGCACCGATCACGCCGACTATGTAACCCTTATCACGCATCGCCGCACCGGCAGCCTTTGCAATATCCGAATTAAATTCCACACCTATCATAAGTCCTGCGCCCCGAACCTCGGCTATTTTTCCGCAGCCGTCCGCAAGTCCGTTTAACTTATCCGTAAAATACGCACCCACACGGCGTGCATTGTCTATTACTCCGTTGTTTAAAAGCTCGTCCATAACAACGCAGCCCGCACGCATCGCAAGCGGATTTCCGCCGAAGGTTGTACCGTGATCCCCGGGTACAAAGGCATCCGCTATTTTCTGCTTTGCGGCAAAGCCTCCGACCGGAACGCCGCCGCCCAGACCCTTCGCCATAGTGAAGATATCAGGCTCTATCCCGTAATAATTATGGGCAAAAAGCTCACCGCAGCGGCCGATACCCGTCTGTATCTCGTCAACTATCAAAAGACATCCCGTCTTGCGGCAGATTTTTACCGCCTCGTCAACAAATTCCTTTGAAAGGGGATGAACGCCGCTCTCGCCCTGGATAAGCTCGAGCATAATTGCCGCAGTGTTCGGATTGACCGACGCCTTAAGTCCGTCAATATCGTTTATCTCCACATGCACAAACTTTTCAAGAAGAGGCTTGTACGGCTTTTGATACTTTTCCTGTCCGGTGGCGGCAACAGTCGCAAGGGTTCTGCCGTGGAAGGAATTTTTCAAGGTGACAAACTCGCGCCTGTTTTCTTCGCCTCGCATAACAAAATACTTTTTCGCAAGCTTTATTGCGCCCTCGTTCGCCTCGGCGCCGCTGTTGCAGAAGAAAACTCTGTCCGCACAGGAGTTTTCGACAATCACCTGTGCAAGCTTCGCCTGACCCTCAACATAAAAAACGCTTGAGGTATGAATAACCTTGCTTATCTGGTCGCAAAGCTCCCTCGTCAGCCTCTCGTGGCCGTAGCCGAGACAATTCACCGCAATCCCGGCAAAAAAGTCACGGTAAACCCTTCCGTCCTCGGCGGTAAGCTCGATTCCGTGTCCCTCGGTAAAACTGAGCGGAGTACGCTCGCCGAAGGTATTCATATAATATTTGCTGTCTAAAGCCTTTATCTCATCCAAAGTCATATTTGAGTATCGCCTCTTTTTTAAATAATTTATTAATTATACTATATTTTTCCCGAAAACGCAAGGGCTACGGCGCAAAAAAGAGCAAAAAAACGCTTAAAAATCCAATATCTGTGGATTATGCACAAAACCCGCGGCTTATCACTTTTTATTTGACGGATTATTGTTTTTAATCGGCAGGGTAATCGTAACCCTCGTATACTTTGTGTACTCGCTTTCTATTTTTATGTTTCCGCCGTAGCTTTCTATTATCTCCTTTGCAATGGACAAACCAAGCCCCGTTCCGCCCTTGTCGCGGCTTCTCGCTTCGTCCTCAACTCGGTAAAATCTTTCAAAAAGGTGGCAGAGCTTATTCTCAGGTATTCCCCAGCCGGTATCCTCGACCTTTATGTATATGTCATTATGTAGCTTCCCGGCAAAGATATTTATTTTATCGCCGCGTGAGGTGTATTTTATTGAATTTGAAATAATATTTTTGACCGCTCTCTCCACATCGCCTCGGGAACCCACAAACTCCGGTATCTCCGTCATTCTTGTATATTTGAACGAAAGCTCCTTCTTTTCAGCCTGAAGCTTGAAGGTTTCGACCAGGGATGAAAGCATTTCGTCTATCGAAAACGGCTCATCGTTTCTGTGCACCGCATTCATTTCGTACTTGCTTATATCCAAAAGATTTTGTATAAGCTCGGTCATCTTCCCCGATTCCTGATATACTATATTCAAAAGATGCGCCGTCATCACTTTATCGTCAAGATAGCTGTTGAGAACCGTCTCGGTATAGGAGCTTATTACCGTTATCGGTGTTTTCAGCTCGTGCGACACATCGGCAACAAACTTTCTCATTGCCGACATAACATTAAACTGCTCGGTGATATCCTCGAAAACACAGACCACGCCGGCATTCCTCACGCCGTCCATTTTGAAGGGTATGAACCACGCCTTTATATATCCGTCCCCTTTTTTTATCTCTCTTTCGACAATATTCGATTTTTGAAGATACGAAAATTCAGCCATTCTCTCTTCAAGCCCCAATGCCTTAAAGAAGGAATCGAAGCGGATTTCGTTTTCGTTGTCGATTTTCAGCATACGTCTTGCCGCCGAGTTAATCTGTATCAGCTTCTGCTCGTTATCGAAGGTCATAATACCGTTGTTTATATGCTCAAGGATAACCTCAACACGGTGCTTATCGCTGTTCATGCGCTGTATGCTTTCGGTCATGACGTAGCCCATATGATTCACCGCATCGATCAGGTCGGAAAATTCACGGCTTTCAATTTCGCCGAAGCTTTCGTAAAGCTCGCCCTGCTGAAAGCCCTCGGCACGCTTTGTGATTTTTGACACAGGCTTCGATACCCGTCGTGCAAGCAAAAAGGCAATCAACACTGCGGCTAAAAGCGCCAAGACCGAAAATACCGCCGTCCATTCCAGGTGATAGTATATTGTCGCTCTGAGCCTTGACTTATTATCCTTAAGATATAATATATATGAATCTCCGCCGCTTTGGAGCCTTACCGCACAGTCGAGATAATCGTTGAAATAGCTGCACTTATTTTCATAGCCGAATTGGGACGCACCGCTTAAATTCTCGGTTTTTTCTTTTATATCGCCGGACATGCCTCTCGGGACAAGGTATGTATAATCACCCTTTAAAAGATAGAGCTTTCTGTTTTCGTCTATTGATAAGGCACCGAAATAGGATTTTAAAGCATCCTCTTTGGCGGCGAGCTTCTCCTCGTCACTGAGCTGCGCCGCACTGACAGAGCTCAAGTATGCGGAAAAATTACTTTCGGATACCGAGTATAGATCCTTTTTCATTTGGTTATAATAGAAATTGGTATCGCAGATCGGAACCGAGATAATTATTAAAGCAAGCAGAGCGGCACATACCGCTGTGCTTATAATCGAAAATCTAATAAATATTTTTTTAAACAAACATACACCTTCTCAATATGATGGTCTTTAAACCTCACATAAATTCAGACCGAACATATTTTAATGATTTCGGTCAATAATAACCAGTATAACATAAGATTCTTTTATAGTAAAGTTTTATTTTAATATATAATTATATTTATTTTTTGTTGTCGGTGTAGTAGTATGTGTTAGTAATGTGGAAAAGTAACAAAAATGTAACAAAACCGTAATATTCCATATTGATAAATGAAAAATAAGCTGTTAAAACAATCCTTATTTCCCACCGGGCAAAATGAGTAATTAAACGGATAAAGGTTTATCCACATGTTATTCCTGTTGAAACTGTGGGAACGTTCCGTTCCATCGACCTCGTTACGACTGTGGTGGTAACGACTTTCTTTTACCCCGTGGCGGCAGCTATTGCGGAGATTTTACGAAATTAAAATTGCGTTCCGTTCCATCGACCCCGTTGTTACTATGGCGGAAGAGATTATCTTTTAACCCGTGGCGGCAGCATCGCACAATCTTACGAATTCCGGGTGCGTTCCGTTCCATCGACCTCTTTTTGCATATAATAACTCTCTCATTTATATTTTAAATATTTTAAATAAAAATAAAAAAAGTCTTGACAAACACGGAAAAATATGATATTCTTATACCTGTCAGCTTTAAAGAATAAAATATTTGCTGGTATAGCTCAATTGGCAGAGCAGCTGATTTGTAATCAGCAGGTTGTAGGTTCAAGTCCTATTACCAGCTCCAGAAAAACGGTAGATTCTATCAGATTCTACCGTTTTTTTAATGAAATACGCCTTTAATAAAGATATTTATCAGGACGGAAGAACCGTCCCCTTGTCTTATTGCTTTGACGTTTCGAGGTATTCCTCTGCGAAATGAGCGGCGGCGGCTCCGTCAGCCGCTGCGGTGACCACCTGCCGAAGTGCCTTTGTCCTTACATCCCCCGCGGCGAAAACTCCGTTCACGCTTGTCCTTGTGCTCTCGTCGGCTATTATATATCCGTTTTTATCCAAATCAAGCTGCTTGTCAAACAGCTCGGTCTGCGGCGTTCTTCCTATACTTATAAATATTCCGTCACAGGCGATTTCGGATTCCTTCCCGTCTGTTGTGCTTCTGATTTTTAAACCCGTGACCGTTTTGTCCGAAATAATGTCCGAAACCGTGCTGTTCAGAACAAATTCGATATTATCGGCATTCGTCAGCGGCTTGTGATAGAATTTCTCGGCACGCAGGGTGTCTCTGCGATGAATAAGGAAAACCTTTTTACATATTTTGGACAGCAAAAGTGCGTCCGCCGCAGCGGAATTTCCTCCGCCAACGACAGCAACCGTCTTTCCCTTATAGAACATTCCGTCACAGGCGGCGCAGTAACCTACACCCTTACCGATCAGCTTCTCCTCATTCGCAATGCCGAGATGCCTGTGAGCCGCACCTGTTGCGATAATAACACTCCTTGAGGAGAGTATACCGCTGTCGGTCTCGATTTTCTTTATATCCCCTGATAAGTCGGCGGCGAGGACGTTTGTCCTTACGGTTTGTGCACCGAAACGCTCTGCACCCTGCTGCATTTTGTATCCCAGCTCATATCCCTCTATCCCTGCCTCAAAACCCGGGTAATTGTCTATCTGTGAGGTTTGGGTCATTTGCCCGCCGGCAATATATCTCTCGGTCAAAAGGGTGTCAAGACCTGCGCGTGCGGCATACATTGCCGCCGTGTAGCCCGCGGGGCCGCCGCCTATAATCAAAACATCGTATATCCTATCCATGGTAAATCACCTACGCTTTCACGGTTGCATCAGAAAATTATGATGTGCAAATCAGCCATATCCCTGCTTGGAATACGGTGTATTTTAAACATCTTAAAGAAGCTCCAAATTAAAGAAGCTCCAAAATTTCATTTTTAGGAATCACACCGACGGATTGGTTTGAAACCTTACCGTTTTTCATTACAAAAAGTGACGGAATACTCATCACGTTAAACTGTGTCGCAAGCTCCTGCTCCTCGTCAACATTCACCTTTCCCACCTTTATATCGGGATTCTCCTCCGCAATCTCGTCAACTATCGGAGATAACATTCTGCACGGGCCGCACCAGCTTGCCCAAAAATCCAAAAGCACCGTCTTTTCGCTCTCGATTACCTCTTTTTGAAAATTATCTTTATTTATAACAATTACTGCCATGATTTTATCCTCCTTTTGTTTTTATTTTTATAGGCGTTTGTAAAATGCGAAAAACTGCGTAAAATAAGGCTATTTTGATATTTTATATGGCTTATTTTCTCCGCTCACTTTGCACAACATAATCGCACAAATTATCAATCCGAAATAATTTTATTGAATAATTGCCCTGC
>CACXES010000064.1 GCA_902766745.1 uncultured Ruminococcus sp. | reverse complement strand
TGAATATACGTTGACTGATAATGCTTATACAGTTGAGATTGCGGATATTCTCACTCAGAACACAGCTTACACCGTAACGGTAGAGGGTGCAGGCTACAGAACAGCACGTCACACTGTAACGATGACAGCCAATAAGACGCTCAACTTCTGGAACAACGTTATGGATGATAATACATATGTTGAGGCAGGTGTCGGAACACCTTCAAAGACCAACTTCCTCGCAGGCGACATCGTAAAGGATAACAATATCAACATTTACGATTTGTCGGCGGTTGTATCTTACTTCGGTACATCAAATGTTGTAACTGCCGCATCGGCATATGCGAGATATGATCTCAACCGTGACGGTAAAATCGATTCCAAGGACGTAGCATATGTGCTTGTATCGTGGAATAACTAATTCGCAAATTTGCAGCTTTGCATAAGCACAGATACAAAACGAAAGGTAATCTCCGTGTCGGTGATTAAGTTAATATCATAAAAGTCGGTTGATGTTTTAAGTCAACACAACGGCACAGACATAGCCGCAGAGACAGCCCTATTGGCTGAGCTCTGCGGCTTTTGCGGTTTTTGGATATCTATTTTGCGTTTGGCTTTACATAGTTGTATATTCCCTGATAAATTGCCTCGGCTGCCGCCGCCTGCCATGCCGGACTGTTAAGGTTCAGTGCCTCGGTCGGGTTGCTGAGATAACCGAGCTCCAAAAGGACGGACGGCATTCGTGTCTGCCGAAGAACGGCAAAGTTTGCCGCATGAACACCGTTGTCCTTCGATCCGAGGCGGCTGACAAAGGATTTTACAATGGATTCGGCAAGGGGCTGTGCGGCGTTGCCGAGCTTATATATATACGCCTCAAAACCGTTGGCGGCAGGGTTTACCGAGCTGTTGGTATGAATGCTTATAAAGTAATCCGCACCCCACTCGTTTGCCATGCGTGCTCTGTTTGTAAGGTCGGCACTCTTCCCGGGCAAAACGTTTTCGGTAGTGGTGGTTCGGTATTGCATAACCTCATATCCGCCGCTTCGCAGAAGATTTGCAAGGCGGTTTGCTACATTAAGATTAACTGCCTGTTCTGTAACGCCGTTGCCGACGGCTCCGGGATCGGTTCCGCCGTGACCGGCATCTACAAAGATTTTTACTGCCATATTTTCACCTCCCTCAAGGCGTATTGCGCCTTCAATTATATATTATGCGGCAAAATACAAAATGTTTTGGAATTATGTAAAGCGTGCGTAACATGTGTGTAACATCATAGTGTTATAATAAAATGGATAGAAAAGGATACCCAAGGGCGATGTTTGGGAATTCGTGATATTTATGTACATTTTTTAAATTATATATTGCATTTATGACTGTGTTTTGTTATAATAAATATAGTTATGTGTGAAATGCTGCCCGATACCCGGCGGAGGGCTTGCGTTTGTGCTTTGGACGGAGGCTGTGTCCTGCCGTCGAATGTCGGGAAACGGTGCATGGTGCCGTGTTTGATTGATGTGATATGTCCGATCGGACGGATTAATTTGAATTGCGGGAGCAGTTGCTATGGAAAAATTAGTGATTTTAGGCGGGGCTAAGCTCAGCGGTGAGGTTGAAATCAGCGGCGCAAAGAATTCTGCCGTTGCTATTTTGGCTGCGACAATAATGGTAAAGGGAAAGTGCCGTATTGAAAATGTGCCTCATGTAAGTGATATTAACGTACTGATTGATATTATCAGCGGCCTGGGCGGCAAGGCGCAATTTGCGTCAAAGGGTGTGGTCGAGATTGACTGCACCGATCTGAACAAGTATGAGGCGGACTGGGAAACGGTTCGGCGTATTCGTGCGTCCTCGTATCTTATGGGCGCTCTGCTCGGTCGCTTCGGTCATGCAAGGGTAGGTATGCCCGGGGGCTGTGACTTTGGTGTCAGACCCATTGACCAGCATATAAAGGGATTTAAAAACCTTGGCGCAGAGGTCGAGGTGGATCATGGAATGGTTGACTTAAAGGCAGACAGGCTGATCGGAGATAACATATACTTAGATGTTGTGTCGGTCGGTGCGACAATTAATATTATGCTTGCGGCGTGTCTTGCAGAGGGAACAACGGTTATCGAAAGTGCCGCAAAGGAGCCGCATATCGTTGATGTGGCGAACTTTTTAAACTGTATGGGTGCAAATATAAAGGGTGCCGGTACGGACGTTATAAAAATCAAGGGCGTTTCGGAGCTTCACGGCGGCGAGTTCAGCGTTATTCCGGATCAGATCGAAGCCGGGACGTTTATGATCGCCGCAGCGGCTACGGGCGGCGATGTGACTATTACGAATATTATTCCCGAGCATATGGAATCCCTGAGCGCAAAGCTGGAGGAAATGGGAGTTATTATCGATGAATATGACGAGGCTATACGCATACGCACCAACGGAAAGCCGTTGAAATGCGCAAATGTAAAGACTCAGCCTTATCCCGGCTTCCCGACGGATTTGCAGCCGCAGGTTCTGACGCTTTTGACAACGGCGAACGGTACCAGCCTTGTTACCGAAAATGTATGGGATAACAGGTTTAAGTATGTGGACGAGCTTAACCGTATGGGGGCAAAAATCTCCGTTGACGGCAGGGTTGCTGCGGTTGAGGGCCGCCCTAATCTCACGGGTGCACCGGTATACGCCACCGACCTTCGTGCAGGTGCGGCAATGGTTATTGCCGGGCTTATGGCAAAGGGAGTTACCGAGATATATAATCTTAAATATATAGACAGAGGCTATGAAAATCTTGAGGAAAAGCTCAGAAGCCTCGGTGCGCAGATTGCGCGGAGAAATGACAGCGGAAATGTGCGTGCGGATATAGGATAATAAGCTTTTAAATTATGTCGGACAGTAAACGTATAAATTATTTCGGGTGATGGGTATGGATATATTTTCACTCAGAAGCGGAAGCCGCGGCAACGCGGCTTTGGTTTTGGGAAACAACACAAAAATCCTTGTTGACTGCGGAGTGAGCGGAAAGAGCGTTAAGGCGGCACTGGCAGAGGCAGGGGTCGCACCGGAGGAGCTTGACGCCGTTGCGGTTACGCATGACCATGCGGATCATATTTCGGGGATAGGAGTCCTTATGCGGCGTTATAAAATTCCCGTCTGGGCAAATGAGAAAACATGGGAGGCAATGGAGCGGCAGGTCGGAAAGGTTGACGGGAGCCTTGTTAAGGTATTTGAAAATTACAACAGCTTTGAGATAGGAGAAGTGGAGGTCAGACCCTTCGCAATCCCCCATGATGCGGCTGATCCTGTCGGCTACAGCTTTGTGTGCGGCGGCGAAAAGGCGGCAGTTGCAACGGATATCGGAGAGCTGAAGAAGGAGCTGTTTGAGGCTCTGAAGGGCAGTAAGACGGTGCTGCTTGAAGCAAACCACGATGTGAATATGCTTGAGATGGGAAGCTATCCTCCGCAGCTTAAGCGGAGAATAAGAGGACGCTTCGGTCATCTTTCCAACGATGAGGCAGGAATGGCATCGGAATTTTTGGTCAGGCTCGGAACCGAGCGCATAATCCTCGGACATTTGAGCGAAGAAAATAATTATCCCGCACTGGCGCAGCAGACGGTTGCCTGTGCACTGAGCAGTGCGGGAATTAAATGCGGAGCAGATGTGCAGCTTTGTGTTGCACACCCTCAAAGAACGGTATCGCTGTGCGGCTGAACCTATGGTTCAACTATTCGGCGATATTTTTTTTGTGGCTTATTTTTTTGCTGTCAAGCGAAATACATCTTCGGATTTGCCGATAACTATTATTATGTCATTGGGCTTGAAAGTGTAATTCGGATCGGGCATAGGCTCAAGACCGTTGTCGTCCTTTATGGCTACGATATTCATTTTGTACTTCTTACGGACGTTTATGTCGGATATACTCACGCCGACCCACTGCTTGAGTATGGGAATCTCATAGATTGAATATTCCCCTGTCAGAGGAATGTAGTCAAGAATATTCTCGGTGTTGTACTTAACCGCAATTCTCTCTGCCATATCCTTTTCGGGATAGATAATCTCGTCCGCACCGATTATTCTCAGAAGATCTGCCTGAATGTCCTGCTTTGTTTTTGAAACTATATGCTTTGCGTTGTGCTGCTTTAAAAGCGAGGTGATGACCAGTGAGGACTGAAAATCCTCACCTATTGTGACAAAGCATATGTCAAAATCGTCTATTCCCAGTGCCACGATAACATCCTCGTTTGTGCAGTCGCCCACCTGGGCATCGGTAAACCTGTCGGAATACCGAGCCACAAGCTCCGGGTCCTTGTCAATAATCAAGACCTCGTCACCCAGCTCCTGCATTTTTATTGCGAGATGACGTCCGAACCGTCCCATTCCTATAACTAAAACCGATTTCATATCAAATCATTTCCTCCCTTTTTAAAAAGCTGCGCAGCATATCAAGCTTAAAAACTGCGCAGCATATCGAGCTTAAAAACTGCGTGGCATATCAAGCCATACAAAAGCTGTGTTATACGGATATCCATGCGTCAGCCAAGCAGAATTTTCTCGGTCGGGCGCTCAAGGGGTACAGGCTTTCGCCGTTCCGCCATTGCCATGATAAGCGACAGACCTCCGATTCTTCCGAAGAACATAAGAAGCAGGATTATAACCCTCGACGCCGCTGACAGGCCGGGTGTGATTCCGGTCGAAAGTCCAACCGTGCCGACGGCGGATACAACCTCATAAATTATGCTCTTGTACGGAAGCCCCTCGATAAGGCTGAGAGCAATGCCCGACACCAACACCGCAAAGCAGTATATGGTCAGAATTGAGCATGCCTGTGTTATCATTCTGTTATCAAGTCTTTTTTTGAAGATATAAATTCCTTCGTTGTTGCGGACAGATGCGGCAGTGCCGAGAAGCACAACCGCTATTGTGGTTGTTTTTATACCTCCGGCAGTGGAGGCAGGGCTTCCGCCTATCAGCATATACAGAACTGTCATAACGGTTCCGCTGTCGGACAGTGCCGACTGGTCGATTGCGCTGAAGCCTGCCGTTCGCGGAGTGATCGCCTGAAAGAAAGCGGCGCAAAGTCTGTCGCCTATGCTCATGTGGGCAAACACCCCGGTGTACTCTGTCAGGTAGAAGAATACCGTTCCTAAAACAATAAGTATGGCGGTGGTGGTAAGCACGACCTTACTGTGCAGCTCATAGCTTTTGAATTTTATGCCGTTGTGCACCAAATCAATCCATATGGGAAAGCCGATGCCGCCTATTATAATAAGCGAGGCAATGGTCAGCAGCACTGTCTTATCATCCGCAAAGGCTATCAGTGAGCTGAACTTTCCATACTTCCCCATCAGGTCAAAGCCGGCATTACAGAAGGCGGACACCGAGTGAAAGACGGCATTGCCTATGCCCTCGGCAAGACCCATTTTAGGGCAGAATCTTATGCTTAATATAATCGCTCCGCAGCTTTCAAAGGCAGCGGTGCCTATGAGGATATTACGCAGGGTCTGCCTTATGCCCTGAAGGTGCATCTGACCGTAGGACTGTACGAGAAATCGCCTTTCGGACAGGCTCATTTTCCTGTGTACGATTATCGAAAGCATACAGATAAAGGTCATAAAACCCAAGCCGCCCACCTGAATCATAGTCAGGATTACCGCCTGACCGAACACGGACCAGTGGCTGTAGGTATCATATACGGAAAGTCCGGTCACGCAGGTGGCGCTTGTTGCGGTGAAAAACGCATTTATCGCACCTGTGGACGAGCCGTCACGGGTTGATACCGGCAGCATAAGCAAGAGCGCGCCGAGGGTAATTATTGAAGCAAAGCCCAAAACCAAAAGCTTGTTGTACGACAAGCGGCGGAGTATAGTTCTCATAATCATCAAAACTCCAATATTATGCTTTATCTGTGTTTTACAAAGGCTTCGATACGGTTTAAAGCCTCGTTTATGTTTTCTATCGAATATGCGTAGGAGCATCGTATGAAGCCCTCACCGCTGCTGCCGAAGGCGTTTCCGGGGATGACCGCCACCTTTTTCTCACAGAGACAGCGTTCGCAGAATTCGTCAGACGAAAGACCGGTGCTCTTTATGCACGGAAAAGCGTAGAAAGCACCCTTCGGCTCGAAGCATGAAAGACCCATATCATTAAAGCCCTGAACGATTACACGCCTTCTCATGTCATATTCGGCTCGCATCATTTCGATGTCATCGTCACCGTTTTTGAGTGCCTCGATTGCGGCATACTGAGCCGTGGTGGGCGCAGACATAATCGCAAACTGATGAACCTTTGTCATTGCCTTGATAAGGGCAGGGTGACCGCAGGCATAGCCGAGACGCCAGCCGGTCATGGCATATGCCTTGGAGAAGCCGCTGACTAAAACAGTCCGCTCATACATTTCCGGTATCTGTGCGATTGAAAAATGCTTTTCATCGCCGTAGGTCAGCTCCGCATATATTTCGTCCGCAAGGATAATAATGTCGGTGCCGCGAAGAACCTCAGCCAGCTCGTACAAGTCAGAGCGGCTCATGATCCCTCCGGTGGGGTTATTCGGAAAGGGCAGAATCAGTAGCTTTGTATTAGGCGTAATCGCGGAGCGAAGCTCGTCCGCCGTCAGGCGGAAATCGTTCTCCGCCTTTGTCTCTATTGTAACGGGAACGCCGCCCGCAAGCTGCGTTATCGGCTTGTAGCACACAAAGCACGGTTCCGGGATAATAACCTCGTCACCGTTTTGAATAATCGAGCGTATGCAAAGGTCAATCGCCTCACTGCCGCCGACGGTGACCAAAACCTGTGTCAGTGGGTCATAGCTCAGCGAAAATCTGCGGTTTAAATATGCACAAATCTCGGCACGGAGCTCCTTTAGACCGGCGTTTGAGGTATAGTAGGTCATTCCCTTTTCAAGGGAGTAAATTCCCTCATCGCGGATGTGCCACGGCGTGACAAAGTCAGGCTCGCCCACACCGAGGGAAATTGCATCGTCCATCTCTGCGGCGATGTCAAAAAATTTACGAATCCCGGAGGGCGGAATATCACGCACAACGGGATTTAAAATACTGTTTATATCAAGGCTCATAAGGATATGACCTCTCTTTCGTCCTTATCGGGCTTGCAGCAGATAAGGCCGTCATACTTGTATCTCTTCAGCACAAAGTGGGTCGCCGTTCCGACAACGGATTCCATGGGTGCAAGATGCTCGGATACAAAAAGCGAAATTTCGCGGATATTCTTTGCCTCGACGGTTATGCCGAAGTCATAGCTTCCGCTCATGAGATTTACCGCCTTTACCTCGGGGAACTGATAAATCCTCTCGGCGATACGGTCAAAGCCCCGTGTCCGCTGAGGCATAACCCGAAGCTCAATATACGCAGTAACCGTGCTTGAGCCGTACGCCTTATCACGGTTTATCCTTGCGCCGTAGCCTAAAATAACGCCTTCCTTTTCAAGTGTATCTATTATATCCGCAACCTCCTCCGCAGGCATTGCCAACATCGTGGACATCTGCTCTAAAGAAATGCGGCAATCGGTGTGCAAAAGTTCAAGAACCTTATCCTTTTTTTCGTTATCAATTTCAGCCATATGATTCAACAGCCTTTCTGCCCGGAAAATATAAGTCACGCCCCGGTACGGGCAGCCGGGGTCGGAATTGACAGCCGGACACATAGACGCAGTATACGGCTGTGTGCAGCTGTTCTCTAAACGATTAAACAGTATTATACCATTTAATCTTCAAATCGTCAATACATTTCGGGTTTGAGTTTCAGCTTTTTTTACGCAAATCATATTTTTTGAAATATTTATACCTTGCCGACCGGGCAGTAGGGTTCCCAAAAAACGGAGGGTTGTACCAGACGTTTTTTACCCTAAAGGGCACAGGTGGGAGGAGGAGCCGCAGCGGAGCAAGCGAAGATGTGAATGTTATGAGCATCAAGCAAGCGCAGCATGCGGCGACGAGGGCTTCGGGCTGTAAATTCATACAAATATTTCAAAAAATTGCTTATATTCACATACTTAAAAGCTGTTAAACCCGCAATTTTAAAATAATTTTAAAATTATTTTATTGAATAATTGCCCTGCGCTCATTTGTAGGGTCGATGCCCACATCGTCCCAAAAAGCCAAACTGCACGGCGACAGCTCCCCTTTTTGGCGAAAAGGGGAGCTTTTCCTATGCGATGCACATTTCCGAGGAATAAAAATCAGGCAAAATTAATTTAATCGGAATTTTTGTCAAAAGCCGCCGCAGAAGATAAATGCCGCATCGTGCCGAAGCCTCGGAGTGCCTCGAGCCGATGCGACTGTGTCAAGCCTAAAGAATAAAGCTGTTATTCGTTTTCCTTAAAAACGTCCGCAACCTCGTTGATTGTGATAAATGCGGCAGGGTCGGATTCGCGGACGAGATTTTTCATTTTGGTTATCTGAAATCTGTTGACAACAAAGTATATTATCGTTTTCTTATCCTTGGAGTAGCCGCCCTCTGCATCAACCAAGGTCATGCCGCACTTGAATTCCTCTGTTAGGGTGCTGCGTATTTCCTCGGGCTTTGCTGTCACAATCATGGCGCATTTGGCGCGATCCATACCCTCGACTATAAAGTCGATAACCTTAAGAGCCGCAGCATAGGTAACGATTGAATAAAGAGGAAGAATCCAGCTGTTAATCGCAAACCCGGCTGTTATGTACAAAAGCACGTTGTAGATCATAACGAAGGTTCCGACGCTTATCCCCAGGCGCTTGGCGAAGATAACTGACATTACCTCTATTCCGTCCATTGCGCCGCCCCCTCTGATGGCAAGACCGCTTCCTATACCCGAAATCAGACCGCCGAATATCGCACAAAGCAGTAGGTCGGTTCCGGCAAGAGGAGAGGCGATGCTGACATCAATAGGAAGCACATCGCAAATCAAATACGCAGAAAATGAGTATACACATACTGTGTATATTGCGGAGACGGTAAAGGCAGAGCCCTGCTTCTTCAAACCGTACAGAAAAAGCGGAACGTTAAGTATCATAAGGAAGAGAGACAGCGACCACTCCGGCGGAGTGAGCTGGGATATGAGCATTGCCGTTCCGGATATTCCGCTGTCATAGAGGTTCACCGGGTTTAGAAAGATGGTGATTCCGAAGGCGTTTGTTATTCCCGCAATGGTGAGTATAAGGATATTTTTGAGCTTGATATTTTTAAGCAGTTTCATGCAGAAGCACTCCTTTTGCCGATGATACGGTGAAACCGAAAAACGGCGGACAGCGGCATTTGGCGGCAGAAAATTGTCGTTATACCTCTGTGCGCCGATTATATGTTTTTAAATCAGTTTACAGTATCGATTTTTATTAGATTTGTATTTCCGGACTTGCCGTTGGTGATACCGCCCGTAATAACAATGCTGTCGCCGGGGTTTAGCTTGAGATTTTTCCTTGCGGCCGACATTGCGTGATAGAACAGGACGTCCGTGGAATCAAACTGCTCGCTGAGTACAGGAAGAACGCCCCAGGACAGCGCAAGCTTATACCATACGGACTTGTTGGTTGCCATGCCGATTATATCCGTTGGTGAGCGGAAACGGGAAACCATTCTGACCGTCATTCCCGACATGGAAGTGACGACGATCGCCTTGGCGTGAATATCTATCGCCATGCCACAGGTCGCGTGGGAAATTGCGTCCACCTTGTTTTTTATCTTGAAATCGGTGTTCCGAAAGCGTTTGTCATAGTGAATGTGCTGTTCCGTCTCGGTGATTATTTCCGCCATGGTTCTGACCGTTTCAATGGGATATTTCCCTGCGGCGGACTCGCCCGAGAGCATGACTGCACTGGTGCCGTCGTATACGGCGTTTGCCACGTCAGAGATTTCCGCTCTGGTGGGGCGAGGATTGTATATCATGGATTCAAGCATTTCGGTCGCAGTGATAACACGCTTTCCCAAAAGTCTGCACTTTGTGATAATATACTTCTGAATTGCAGGCAGCTCGGCAAACGGAACCTCAACGCCCAAATCGCCTCTGCCTATCATTATGCCCTCGCACTCATCGCATATTTCTTCAATATTGTTGATGCCGGTACGATTCTCGATTTTGGCGATAACGGCAATATTCTCGCCGCCGTTCTCGTTTAAAAAGGTATTTAAGTCAACCAAATCCTGCTTTCTCGAAACAAACGATGCTGCGATAAAGTCCACATTGTTTTTTATTCCGAAAAGAATGTCCTCCTTGTCCTGCTCGCTTAAATAAACCTGATTTAGGACCTTGTTCGGGAAGCTCATGCTTTTTCGGTCGGACATCTCTCCGCCGCAGACAACGGTGCAGATAACGTCGGTATCGGTGATCTCACGAACCTCAAAAATGACAAGACCGTTGTTGACCAGAACTCTGTCGCCGACAGAGAGGTCGTCGACCAAGCCCTTATAGTTCACGCTGACCACTGTTTCGTCGCCCTCGATATCACGTGTGGTGAAGGTGAAGGTGTCGCCGTCCTTGACGCAGACACGTGAATTTTTAAAGGTTTTTATGCGATATTCGGGGCCTTTGGTGTCAAGCATGATTGCGATGGGAAGATCAAGCTCCTCGCGGACGGACTTGATCATATCTATTTTTTGCTGATGCTCTGCGTGGGTTCCGTGTGAAAAGTTAAGACGTGCAACGTTTAGACCTGCCCGGCACATTTCGGCAAAAACCTCTTTGTCACTGCTGGACGGACCTATGGTGCATACGATTTTTGTTTTCCTCATTTAAGTAATACACTCCTTGCTTTTATATCATGGACGTTCCCATGCGTGAATATTGATACATGTATTATTATATATTATTACAAGGCAAATGGCAATAGATTTTTTATCGCATATTCTGACGGCTAAAGAAAATTATCTTGGTAAAAATAACAAATTTAATTTTTTTATATTTTCTAATCTTAATTTAATTTTCGGCTGATACAATCTAGGGTGAGAGGATAAACCCGAACCTGCCAAAAACAAAATCACGGTTCGTTTTTATTCTCTCACCCTAAGTGTAGATGTTCCCCGCCTCTGAGTCGTGTTCCGATTCGGAATTTCGGCGGGAGCAAAATAATCGTTGCACAGACGAAGTGAAAGGAGGAAGACGCTTATGGCGATAGAGGTATTTAACAGGTATGAGCACAAGTATATGCTGGATTATGAAACGTTCCTGAAGGTTAGGACAGTCATGGACGAGCATATGGTGCTTGACTCGTATAACAAGGATTACGAGCCGTACACCATTGCCAATATATACTATGACACAGTCGATGATTACCTTGTGCGGAGGTCACTTTCAAGCCCGGTGTATAAGGAGAAATTAAGGCTTAGGTCTTACGGCGTACCAAAACGTACGGAGCAGGTATTTTTAGAGATAAAAAAGAAGCTTGACGGGATAGTAAACAAAAGGCGAACCTCGCTTTTGTTGTATGAGGCATATGACTTCTTAGACAGCGGCACTCCGCCCGAGCCGAAGCCGTACATGAATACGCAGGTGCTGAAGGAGCTGACTTATTTTATGAGGCTGTATGACTTAGAGCCGAAGCTGTATTTGGCGTATGACAGAATAGCCTACTTTGAAATAGGTAATCCCGACCTGCGGATTTCCTTTGATATGAATATCCGCTCACGTCGGTACGATCTGCGGCTTGAAAAGGGCGACTATGGCGAGGCACTGCTTCCGGAGGACAGATATCTTATGGAGATAAAGACCTCACTCGCAAAGCCTCTGTGGCTTACAAATATGCTTACGGAGCTTAATATAAGGCGGCGCAGCTTTTCAAAGTACGGAACAGAGTTTAAGCAGAAAATAAACACTGCGCCGCAGGAAATAAGAAAGGTTATATGAGGTGACTTAAATGAATGAATTTTTCAATACTGTTTTGACAAACACATCGTCGGATATCACTGTTCTATCGGCGATAATCACAATGCTGGCGGCGGTGGTGTTCGGTGCGGTTATTGCTTTTACCTACTTTAAGACGCAGGCGGAGGGGTATCAGCGAAGCATGGCGGCAACTCTTTTGATGCTTCCGATTATTCTGTCGGTTATCATTCTCTTTATCGGCAGCAATATCGCCAGAGCCTTCAGCCTTGCCGGAACCCTGTCAATTATCCGATTCAGAAGCGCACCCGGCGACCCGAAGGATATAGGCTTTATCTTTTTTGACATTGCGGCGGGGCTTGCCTGCGGAGTAGGGCTTTACGGCTACGGTGCGATTTTTGTGGTGATTCTGTGTGCGGTTATTTTCGCAGTGGAGAGGTTCAGGCTGTTTGATAAGAAGGAGGCCGAAAAGACTCTGAAAATCACCATTCCCGAGGATTTGAATTATGAGGGCGCATTTGACGATGTGCTTGACGAGTATACGCAGAAGCACTCGCTTTTGAAGATAAAGACAACGGATTTGGGTGCGTTATTTGAGCTGTGCTACAGCGTTACCATGAAGCCGAACCAAAACGAACAGGAATTTATAAATGAGCTTCGGTGCAGAAACGGAAATCTGAATATAATCCTATCCGCAGCTCCGGAAATAATTAAGTGAGGTGTATTCAAATGAAAGCAAACAAGAAAATTTTTGCGGCAGTTCTTTCGATAATTATGGTGGTTTTATCGCTGGCGACCTGCACAGCCGCGGAGAGCAGTGATGAATGGAAAAACAATACGGGTACGATAAGTCTGGATTCAATGACAGTAAGCGGCGACGGCGTTTCGGTGTCGGGTGATACCGTTACCGTAACAAAGGGCGGAGATTTTGAGGTTTTCGGCACTCTCGATGAAGGTATGATATATGTCAAGTCCGACGAGAAGGTTAAGCTTCGGCTGAGCGGAGCGAGCATTACCAACTCGGACGGCCCGGCAATATTCTTCGACAACGTTGAAAAGGGCTTTATCACAATAACCGAGAACACAGAGAACTTCCTGACGGACGGAGCGAAGTATACAACGGAGGATGCGGATGCGGCACTGTTCTCTAATGATGATCTTGAAATAAAAGGCGGCGGAACTCTGACGGTTACCGGAAATTACAAGCACGGTATAGCAAGCGATGACGACTTGGTCATAGAAAACGGAACGGTAATTATAAATTCCTATGAGCATGGAATAAAGGTTAACAACACATTAACGGTTCTCGGCGGTGATATAACCGTCAAAGCCGAAACGGGCAAGGGGATTAAAGCGGGCGAAGAGCTGCTTATCGAGGACGGAGATATAAAGATTACGAGTCTTGAAGGCGAGGGAATCGAAAGCAAGGGAACGCTTACCATAAACGGCGGAAATCTGGACGTAAGCGCAAAGGATGACGGTATCAATACCGGAAATGAGGACACGGGTGAAAGCTTCGGCGGCACAGGCGGTTCGAAGGGTGACTTCGGCGGCAGGGGTGGTATGTCGGAGATGAATGGCAGCACTCCGCCGAGCAGAGAGAATATGAATGGCGGCACTGCGCCCGAGTCGCCCGAAAATGTCGGCACAGGTCAAAGACCCGAAAAGCCGGCAGACATGAACGGCGGAAATCCGCCGAGTATGGATAATTCAAACGGCGGAAATACGGACGGGAACAGCCGACCCGGCGGCGTGCCGCAGGGAGCGGCAAATGAGGAAACCGCCGCAGCTCACGCTATTACCATCAACGGAGGTAGGATTTATGTCAATGCCGAGGGTGACGGAATAGATTCAAACGGAAATCTGACCATCAACGGCGGTGAAATAACGGTTGACGGGCCCGCAAGCAGCGGAAACGGGCCGATAGACAGTAACGGAACCGTGAGTATAAACGGCGGAACAGTTATTCTTGCTTCAAGTGCCGGTATGCTTCAGCTTCCGAGGAGCGGCGACGGGCAGAATATTTTGTCAATCGTATTCTCCGAGAGGCAAAGCAGCGGAGGGGAGGTCAGTGTACGGGAAACGCAGAGCGGTGAGGTGCTTGCATCACTCAAGCCGGCAAAGGAATTTCAGGCATTTGTATATTCCTCGGATAAAATCAAGGTCGGGACGGAATACACCGTTTCGGTAAACGGCAGTGATACAGAAACCGTAACTGCGGTCCGGGGCACGACCTCGGCAGGCTCGGCCGCTGTCGGCGGCGGCCGGGGAATGGGCGGCTTCGGCGGTAAAGGCGGCTTTGGCAGAGATATGGGAAGCCGACAGAATCCGCAGGATTCGCAGGTTAAGGTGACCGTTGACGGCAGGGGTATACGCTTTGATACCAACCCGATTATCAAGAATGATACCACGTTGGTCGGCTTCAGAGCGATCTGTGAGGCTCTCGGTGCAAATGTTGAGTGGGACGGTGAGAACGAGATTGTCACCGCCGAGAAGGACGGCACGCACATTGTACTGAAAATCGGGTCGGAAATTGCTGAGGTCAACGGTGAGGAGAAGACCTTGCTGCTTGCGCCGGAGATAATAAACGATTCGACCATGATTCCGGTGAGGTTTTTGTCGGAACAGCTTGGAATGAAGGTGGACTGGAACGATGCCGCACAGCTTATAACCATCACATCAAAAACTGCCGGTTTATAATACCTAATAACGAGGTTAACAGAAATTTTGAATGAGGATGTCGGTACGTTGATAGTGTCGCATATGAATCCCTCCGTCAGTCTTCGATTGACACCTCCCTTTAGGCAAAGGAGGCTTTGGTGCGTGACATTTTCGCAGAAAGTGACGGGAGTAGTTGCCCCGTGGCGGCAGCATATGAGAAAATATTTGACTTGTGTATTTGGGTTAAATATGCTATAATGAGTTCATCGAAAATGAACTCAATGAATAGTGAAAAATGAATAATGAATAATGAAGAATTAAGGAACAAATGCTTCGCATTTGAATTAAAAGAAAATCGCAGGGCGATTTTAAACTATAATTATTCATCATTCATTATTAATTATTCATTAAAAATCAGTGGTATCTAAATTGTTTGCTAATTTTATAATTTAAAAAATTATTTAAAAGTTGGTGATTATATGAGGCTTCTTGTGGTTGAGGACGAAAAAAGCCTGAATCGGGTTATCTCAAAGAGTCTGGAGAAGGAGGGCTTCAGCGTCGACAGCTGCTTTGACGGCGAAGAGGCGCTCAGCTATACAGATGCGTGCGAGTATGATGCCGTTATAATGGACATAATGATGCCGAAGCTTTCGGGTATGGAGGTCTTGAGAACGCTTAGGGCAAGGAATAATTCCGTGCCTGTGCTGCTTCTGACCGCAAGGGACAGTGTTCCCGACAGAGTAAGCGGCTTAAACGCAGGTGCGAATGATTATCTGATAAAGCCCTTTGCCTTTGAGGAACTTTTGGCGAGAATACGGGTTATGCTGCGAGGGGCAGCCGGGAATGTGACAAACGTCTATCGGGTCGGGGATTTAACCCTTGATACTGCGAGCTGTAAGGTTATGCGTGGCGGAGATGAGATAAAGCTTACCGCCAAGGAGTATGACATACTGGAGTATCTTATGCTGAATCGGGGAGTGGTTCTGTCCCGTGAGAGGATAGAAAATCACGTTTGGGATTTTGGCTACGAAGGCGGAACAAATGTCATAGATGTGTACATTCTCTATCTCAGAAAGAAAATCGATGTGCCGTATGAGAAAAAACTGATTCACACGGTCAAGGGAAAAGGTTATGTTCTGCGGGAGGAGGATTGAAATGCGCAAAACCTCCGTAAAGCTGAAAATAACACTTTGGTATGTGCTTGTTATGACAGTTGTTTCGCTGACGGTGTTTATTCTGATGAATTCGATTAACATTAAAAGTATAGAACACAGTATGTCGGAGCGGCTGACCAAAACGGTGGATATGTTTGCACGACGAATTACCGATAACCGAGGAGATACAAAGCGTATACAGAACTTTGAATATTTCAAGGATGGCGTCAGTATGGCGATTTACGATTCACAGGGACGGCTTGTCGGCGGTCAGGCACCCTTTGGAATCAGCGACGGCTTTGAATTCATAGACGGTGATGTTCGGCAGACGGAGTATAATTCCGACAAATACTATGAATACGATAAGGTTATCAGAATGACAGACGGAAGAATCGTTCGGATAAAGGGGCTTATTTCCGAGGACAATGAGAGAGCCGCCGCAGACTCCGCCGCAAAGCGCAATATGGTGTTTATTATAATTATGATAATAATTGCCGGAGCGGGAGGATATGTGGTGACGCTTCGGACGTTGGAGCCTGTCAGAAAAATACAGGAAACGGCAAAGTCAATCATAAAAAATAAGGATTTGAAGCAGAGAATAAATATCGGCAGCGGCGGCGATGAATTTCACACGCTTGCAAATACCTTTGACGAAATGCTTGACGAGATTGAAAATCTTGTTGAGCACGAGATGCAGTTCACCTCCGATGCCTCCCACGAGCTGAGAACCCCTGTTGCCGTAATTATGTCGGAATGTGACTATATGACAAAATATGCCGCCTCAGTTGATGAGTTTAAGGAATCCGCCGAATCGGTTAAAAACCAAACCGAAAGAATGTCAAAGCTGATTTCGGAGCTTTTGTCCATATCGAGAATGGACAGAAATACGCAGAAGCTTACATTTGAGGAGACAAATCTCACCGAGCTTGTGGAGTTTATATGTAATGAACAGCGGCAGATAAATGAATCTGATATTACCATGGAAACGGATATTGCCCCCGATATTTCGGCGGAGGCGGACAGGTTTATGCTGTCGAGATTATTTATAAACTTGATTTCCAATGCGTATAAGTATAACACCGAGAACGGCAGAATAAGGGTAACGCTTTCTGAGGCGCAGGATAAGATTATCTTTTCCGTGGCGGATACGGGGATAGGTATCGCAAAGGAGAATATTCCTAAAATCTGGGAGCGGTTTTATCGTGCGGATGAGTCGAGAACCTCGGATGACAGCGGAAGCATGGGACTTGGACTTTCAATGGTAAAATGGATTGCGGAAAAGCACGGTGGTGAGGTTTCGGTCAAAAGCGAGTTGGGTGTCGGCAGCGAATTTAAGTTCACATTCCCGAAACACAGGGATTGACAAATGCTTGTAAATAATAAACCGGTGTACGGCAGACGCCATACACCGGTTTTAGATTGCGTATTAAGGCTTATTTTATAATAATTATCGTTGCCTCAAAGACACCGTTCTTGCTGCTTCCGGTTACAGATACGCTTGTACCCTCGGATATTGACTTAACGGTGAGTGAGGATCCGTTGCTCGCCAGGAACTTTGTGTTATTATTGTAGTACACACTCTGGGTATTGCCGTCCGAGTCCTCAATGGTGATAACCTTATAGGTTGTGTTCTTGCCCTTTACTGTACCGACAAATTCACCCTTTTCGTTTATCGGAACGGTAGAGGTGGATATGCTCTTGACCATATCGTTGTCCAGCTTACCCGAAATATTTACATTGGGGCGAAGGTCATATATCGTGGATTCCTTCTCGGCGATGTAAATCTGTACCTTGGGGCTGAGCTTGTAGGTCTTATCCTTGCCGTTGATGGTAACGGTAATCGCAGGATTGCTGGAGATTATTATCTCCTTGAGCAGACCGGAGAAGGGCTCGGTATCGCCGGATGCGGTGACAGTGGTAATCTTTCCGTAGGTCAGGCGAAGCGTAACCTTGTCACCTGCTACCAAATCGGAGAACTCTGCCTCGTCATCGTCTCTCGTAACGGCGGCACCCTTGCTCGATACGGTGTACTGCTGCTCGTTGTTGCCGTCCTCATCGCTTACATTTAAGTATACGTTGTCCTCGTCGTCAAATGTTGCGGAAACGAGTATTCCATTTATATCTATTGTCTTTTCGGCGGTGGATATTTCGCTTACCTTTGAGCCGGTAAGGGTCAGCTTAATAAAGTTGTTTGCCATAATATCCGCAATTGTCGCCTTGCTGTCGTTCACATATACCTGACAGTTATCTGACAGGGTATAGGTAGCGGTGTTGTCCTTGTTCTCATAGTCGGCAATGGTTATCTTTCTGCCGTCTGCGCCATCGCTCTTGCGAACAACAACACCGTAGGTAACCGTCTTTTCCTGAGGCTCCTGTGCGTCAACGATAAACGCTCTGCCGTTTGCCCTCAGAATCGAAGCGGTGCAGCCCTCGGATAAGGAGGAGGCACTGCCGCTCTTGCCGTCAATAATTATTCTCGAATCTGCGGTCAGAGCCATGCTGTTTCCGTCAACCGAAATCTTTGAAGAGGACATGCTGTCAATCGTCCCTTCAACATAGGCGATATCCAGCTTGTCTATCATTCTTGCAAGCAGTGTTGCCATCTGCGCTCTGGTGAGCGAGGTGAGGGGCGAGAACTGAGGTCTGCCGTCGGCAGTCTTGTCCATGCCGTTCATAATGCTGTTGGCGCTGACGTATTCAACGTACGGCTTTGCCGCCGCAGGAATCGCAGCGTCATCGGCATAGGTGGGCGAGGATACCGAGTATGCCGATGCCTCGCTGTCCGCACCTAAAAGCTTGGACATAAGCATTGCCGCCTGGTATCTGAGAAGCTGAGTGTTTGCGTTTGCCGCCGAAGCGTAATCCACAAGCTCGCTCTCCTTAAGAACGCCGCAGTAGAGCAGGTAGCTCAGCTCATTCGGGTATGTAGAGTTGTACTTTGCCGCCGTAGTTTTGTAAGCGGAAGCCGCATCATCCGCAAAGCCCTTGAAGTTCTTGTCCTCCATGCCGAGCATTCTCGCCATAAGAATAAGGCATTCAATCTTGCTGATGGCTCTGTACGGGCGGAAGGTTCCGTCCTCGTAGCCCTTTATGTATCCCGCGCCGGTCATCTTGTCGATGGATTCCTTTGCCCACGAAACCGTAGGGTCGTTGTCGACGTCGTTGAAGCCTGCCGCAGATACCGGTATTGCCGCCGCTGCAAAAATCAGCGACAGACTCAGTAGCATTGATAAAAATTTTGTTCTTTTCATTTCCGTTGCCTCCTTGACAATCATCATTAAAGTAATTTGTAAAACCACATAATCTTCTGCTTTTTCACTATATACTATACCATATATATATAAATAATTCAACCATAAAATTTAAATTTTTAAAAATTTATTTTATTTCCGCATCAACACGGCATACGTCCGTGCCGCAGCGCATAGTATATTGTATCAAATAATTTATGCGGCCGCCCGGGAGCGGCACGGCGGAGGTGTACATATGGCAAAGGATACGGGTTCGGTCAAGGGCAGGTTTGACCTTGTGTTTGCGGCGAAGAACATTGCGCTGAGCTTTGCGCTCACCGTTGTGCTTTTGCTTGCCGCAGCATGGATATCAACCTTAATGACGCTTCCAAGGGAGATAACGTCCCTTACGGTAAGCGTTATAACCTACTTGTGTATAGGAATATGCGGATTCCGCGAGGCGAAGCGTCTCGGAACGTGCGGACTGCTTTCAGGTGCGGTGTGCGGTCTTGTCTATGTGATAATTCTTTTTGTTGTCGGCTGCATCGCAAAGGGCGAAATAAGCTTCGGAACGGCAGCGGCACTGACAGCGGGGATATGCGTGCTGTGCGGCGCAGTCGGAGGCATTATCGGCGTAAACAGCGGCCGCCGCAGATGAAATTCCCGAACAGGAAAGCCGTACGCTTCGGCTCATAACGGTAATCGGCTCAGAATTGTGTTAATTTTAAAAATTTTCAAAAATTTGGCAGCTCAAACAAATAATTTTGCTTGACTTTTTGCGTGTTTCGGCGTATAATAGGTGAAGGTCACCTATTGGCGCAAAGGAGGCGGAAGAGTTGGCAAAGGACGGCGTAAAGACAATTGCGCAGAATAAAAAGGCGTACCATGACTATTTTGTGGATGATGAGCTTGAGGCGGGTATTGAGCTTGTCGGCACCGAGGTCAAGTCCGTTCGGCTCGGACGCGTGAACCTAAAGGACAGCTATATTTCTTGCAAAACGGGTGAGGCGGTTTTAATCGGTATGCACATCAGTCCGTATGAGCAGGGGAGTATTTTTAATCACGAGCCTATGCGGCCGAGGCGGCTGCTTCTGCACAAGAAGGAGATAAACAAACTTATCGGCATGACCGCACAGCAGGGCTATACGCTTATACCGCTGAAGCTGTATTTTAAGGGACAGTATGTCAAGCTGTCGCTCGGCATTTGCCGCGGCAAGAAGAACTTCGACAAGCGTGCCGCAATTGCCGACCGTGACGCAAAGCGCAATATGGACAGAGCCTTAAAAGAGAGAAATATGCGTTAAAGAGAAATATGCGTTAAAGAGAAATATGCGTTAGAAAAATATGCGTTAGAAAAATATGCGTTAGAAAAATATGCGTTAAAGAGAAATATGCGTTAAAGAGAAATATGCGTTAAAATTCAGTATACGCCAAAAAACATACAGAGTAAATTAAAATACTCGGAGAGAAGATGATATTATGATTAATAATGTAATAAACATTGATGTGGATTATGCGGCGATGGGGGTTAAGCCTTCGCCGAGACAGACTACGCTTACAACATATATTCTGGAGGAGCAGAATATATTATCAAGTGAGAACAAAAAGCGGCCTGCGGTCATTGTATGCCCGGGCGGCGGATATGGGTTTACCTCCCCGCGTGAGGCGGAGCCTATCGCAATGAAATACTGTGCGGCGGGTTTTCATGCATTTGTGCTTGACTACTCGATTACTCCGTCGGCATGGCCTGCGGCAACGTGCGAGTTGTCGAAGGCGGTTGCGTATGTGCGAAAGATTGCGGACGCAAATAATATAGACAAAAATAAGATATTTGTCTGCGGATTTTCGGCGGGCGGACATCTTGCGGCAAGTATCGGCGTACACTTCAACCATCCCGATGTGCTTAAGTTCTCGGGCGTTGCCGAAGGCGAAAACAGACCTGCCGGTGTAATACTCGGCTATCCCGTTATCACAGGTGAGCTTGAGAGAACTCATCAGGGAACGATTAATAATTTTGTCGGTGGAAGGGAAGAGGTAAGACCTCTTGCGTCGCTGGAGAATTATGTTACGGAGAACACTCCGAATATGTTCATCTGGCACACCTTCGCAGATAACGCCGTTCCGGTCATAAGCTCGCTTCGGCTTGCGAATGCCCTTGAGGCAAAGGGTGTGAAGTTTGAGCTTCATATTTATCCGAACGGTGTGCATGGGCTCTCTACCGGTGACGAGATTACCTGTACAAAAGAAGGCTGCGTTCCGGCGGTAACAAACTGGATGGATATGTCGATTCGTTGGATAAATGAGTTTTAAAGAATTATCGCATCTTCTGTGGCATGATGCGGAAGATGCGGAATATACGGGGATGTAAAGGCTTCGACGGGGTCGCGGAGACTCAGGGAGCGAGCCGCAGCGGGTACTGCGATAAAAACCCAAACTTTTAAAATTAAACGCTAACAATAACGTAGCTTACGCTGCCTAATTTAGGCGGCTGCTCTCCCGGGATAACCGCGGTCCCGGAGCAGAGTATCATCTGAGCGGTGAACGCGAGTGCGCAAAGCTTTGAGCGCACCGTGAATTAATGAAGCTACCGAAGCGTCGGGTTTGTTTGTGAACCCGACGGCGAGGGAATTTTAATCACAAACTACGCTCGTAGCGCCCTGTGGGGACGCTTCTTCGGACAGGGGTTCGATTCCCCTCATCTCCACCAAATGCTTGAAAACCGCCGAAATACGGCGGTTTCTTGTTTTATATCCCTAAAAAATCCCTGAATTTTTCGAGTTATACCATTCAAATTATTTTATTTAGGACTTGCAGAGCGCATTTCTCCTTGTGTGGATGCAGGTGCGAATATGTGTTCCATGTCATTTCTGTATTTGAATGTCCGAGCCGTCTTGCGACCTCTTGAATGTTTATACCATATTTATTCCTCCGAAATCTGCGACAAGCTGAGCGGCGGTGTTCGGTTGTCGAGTGCTCGTCCGATGATGAATAAGCTATTAGCCCATTGCGGATAAGATATACCGGGTTAAATTAAAATTAGGGCTCCCGAAAAGCGGAGGGTTGTACCCGACGTTTTTTGGGAAGAGGAGACACGGCGGAGCAAACGATGATGTGAATATAATGAGCATCGAGTAAGCGCAGCACGTGGTGACGATGACACTATATGTCACGGCGTTTTGTGGTATAATACAGGTATAAAACACAGGAGGTATTCAATCATGAATAATAACAAATTTGTCGGACGTGACAACTACATTCTGATCCGAGGCTTTATGATATCGGAGCTTGACTTAAAGGGTACGGAGCTGCTTGTCTATGCAATAATTTACGGCTTTTCGCAGACCGAGGGGCAATGCTTCACCGGAAGCCTTAAGTATCTTTCCGAATGGACAAACTGCACCGTGCGCGGCGTTACAAAGTGCCTGAACAGTCTTAAGGAAAAAGGCTTGATTGAAGCCGTCCCAGGTGAGGACGGCAAGCGCAAAGGCTACACTGTACCGCACTGCTCTGAAACAGCGGAACAAAGTTCACCTATGGAACATAGTTCGCATATGGAACAAAGTTCTATGGAACATAGTTCTATAGAACAAAGTTCACCTATGGAACAAAGTTCCTATGATGATAGAACAAAGTTCCATAAGGTATGGAACAAAATTCTACAGATAATATAGATAATAATATAATATATTATAATAATATTAATAATAATACGCACACGCGAGAATGTTTTTCCTGTTATGAGGAGAATATCGGTATTGTATCGCCTGCGGTCATGGAGGATATGGACGCATACTTAAATCAAGGCATTGAGGACAAGCTTATCTGCGAGGCGATAAATGATGCGGCAAAGGCACAGAGATTCAGCTGGCATTACATAAACGCCATTATTCTCGACAAGCTTAAGCGAAACATAACCACCTACACCGCCTATATTGCCGACAGGGAAAGCTTTCAACGGCAGAGGGATTCGGCAAAGCCGTCCGCAGCTTATCAATCCGAAACCGACTTATACGAGGAGTACAGACCGTCGGACGAGGATCGAGCCGCATATCTTGCCTCTGTCAAGGCTCAAGAGGTGAAGCACCGTGAATAATGCACTTTATGACACAAATGCGGAGCGCAGCCTTATCGGCTCGGCAATGAAAATATGGCAATGAAAATATGCCGAAAACCTTTGACTTATTCCAAAAAATGAAGTATAATGAGACTGAGAAGTGGAGATTTATAAAACTTGACTATTATAGGCAAAATATGCTGGTGAGAATACATGGATGACATCTTCGTATATAAAGGAAGTGTAGTAATGATTATAAAACAATATGATACCGTTTTGTTAAAAGACGGTCGTGAGGCAGCAATAGTCGAAGAGTATGAAAACAGATGTTTTATTGCAGATGTTGGTGATTCTCCAACTGATTGGGAAACTATAAGTATTACGATTGACGACATTGAAAAAGTATTAAACAACGAACTTTAATATACTTTGAGAGGTAAAATTAAATGAAAAAAGTATGCCCAAAGTGCGGTAAGGTATACGGTGAACTGTCGAATTACTGCACCAAAAAGGAATATCATTAGGAATAACAGGTGCTCTTTGAGGGGCGCTTTTATTATGCATAAACGGGGTGATTTTGTGAATATAAGCATAGAGGTTCAAAACTTTGACGGGACAAGCGTTGTAATACGGCGTGTATTTATACGGAACCGTCAAACGGGGTTATATCCACCGGAAAGATTGCTGTAATAGACGGCGTTCGGTATGATGTAATATATGCCGAGGCGTGGGATATGGGAGATACCGCACTGCTGAAGCGGCGACGGGATTGACATTTAATAATTCTTATGATAATATATAGCGCACAATGAGCGGCGAGGTTGTTCCCCCGAAAGGGGGCGATATGGTGGAATACATAGCTTTAATAGTTATATTCACGTTTTATATC
>CACXES010000063.1 GCA_902766745.1 uncultured Ruminococcus sp. | reverse complement strand
GGCGCTGGCAGGCTTTTACGACGCGTTAAATGCCCACGTGGACTACGGGCGCATCGCCGACTTTTACGAGCGCATTTTCAAACGCTTCGGCTTGCGTCCCGAAATAGTTGCCGATCTTGCCTGCGGCACCGGCACGCTTACCGAGATCATGGCCGGACGCGGCTACGATATGATAGGCATAGACAGCTCCGACGCCATGCTCAACGCGGCGCAGGAAAAGCGGGCGCGGTCCGGGCTTGACATACTGTATCTTAATCAGGATATGGCCTCGTTTGAGCTTTACGGCACCGTGGGAGCCGTTGTTTCTTCGCTTGACAGTATAAATCACTTGACAGACAAAAACGCGCTTATGCGCTGTTTTGAGAACTGTCATATGTATCTCGACCCCGGCGGCGTCTTCATTTTCGACGTGAACACCGCGTACAGGCTCAAAAAGGTGCTTCACGGGACGACCGCCGTATATGAAACGGACGATGTGTTCTGTGCGGTGGAGCATTCGTATAACGAACGCCGGCGCCGCTTTTATTATGATATGACGCTGTTTGAAAAAACGAAGGACGGAAGCTATGTGCGCGAGGATGATTACGTTGAGGAGCGCGCATACGAGCTTACGGAGCTTTCGGACATGCTTTATGAGGCGGGCTTTGACAGGGTTTACGTTTACGGAGAATATAAGCTAAGGAGCCCGAAAGAGGACTGTGAGAGGGCCGTGTTTGCGGCTGTAAAGGAGAAAATGAAATGAGCGGGACTTTGATACGCGCGATAACCTCGGAGCTGAGCGTGCGCGCATTTGCGATAGAAGGAAAGGACATAGTGGAGTACGCAAGAAAGGTGCACGGCCTTTCCGTGCTTTCCACCGTGGCGCTGGGACGCGCCCTTTTGGGTACCTCCATGATGGGATGCCTTTTAAAGACCGAGACGGACAGCCTGACGCTTCAGGTGCGCGGTGACGGCCCTCTGGGCAGCATTATCGCCGTGTCCGATTATCTCGGCAACGTTCGGGGATATGTGGACAATCCGTCGCTTGAGCTTCCGCCTTCGCCCGCGGGCAAGATAGACGTGGGCGGCGCGGTGGGCCGCGGAGACCTTATCATTATAAAGGATTTAAGCCTTAAAGAGCCGTATATAGGCCGCATACGCCTTCAGACGGGTGAGATAGCCGAGGATATAACGAACTACTTCGCAATAAGCGAGCAGGTGCCCACGGTGTGCTCTCTGGGCGTTCTGGTGGGAGAGGATCTCAGCGTAAAGTCGGCCGGAGGCTTTATGATACAGCTTCTGCCGTATACGGAGGATAAGATAATCGACCTTATAGAGAACAATATAGCGAAGCTTCCGCCGGTCACGCAGCTCTTAAGCGAAGGCTGCACGCCGAAAATGATACTTGAGCGCGCGCTTTCGGGGCTTGAAGTAGAGATTTTACAGATGGACAGCATAGATTTCATCTGCCCCTGCAGCAGAGAGCGCATGTCAAAGGCGCTTATAAGCCTTGGAAGACAGGAGCTTTCGGATATAATAGAGGAGCAGGGAGACGCGCAGCTTGTGTGCCATTTCTGCAATAAGAAGTACGATTTCAATAAAGAAGAGCTTATGGGACTTCTAAATGAGGCGACGAAATAGTTCGATTTTTTTAAGAAAATATTAAAAAAGGTATTGACAAAAGGCGCATACAGTAGTAAACTAATTCTTGTCGCTGGCGAGAACAAAACACAGACCGGCGAGGAAAAAGTTAATTGGGAGCTTAGCTCAGCTGGGAGAGCATCTGCCTTACAAGCAGAGGGTCATAGGTTCGAGCCCTATAGTGCCCACCATATTCGGTCCGGTAGTTCAGTTGGTTAGAATGCCAGCCTGTCACGCTGGAGGTCGTGGGTTCGAACCCCATCCGGATCGCCACGCTGCACCAAAGGTGCAGCATATATGCCTCTGTAGCTCAGTCGGTAGAGCAGGGGACTGAAAATCCCCGTGTCGGTGGTTCGATTCCGCCCGGAGGCACCAATTTTCTTAATTTAAAGAAAATTGATTTGCGGGAGTGGCTCAGTGGTAGAGCGTCACCTTGCCAAGGTGAACGTCGCGAGTTCGAATCTCGTCTTCCGCTCCATATGATAAAAGACGCATACTTCTGCGTCTTTTATCATAAACTATAGTATAAATACGATATGGCGCCATAGCCAAGTGGTAAGGCAGAGCTCTGCAAAAGCTTTATGCCCCAGTTCAAATCTGGGTGGCGCCTCCAAAAATCGACAAGGCTCGTAAGAGACTTGTCGATTTTACTTATTCACTATTCACTATTCACTGAAAATACTTGTCTGTTTTTGGAAAGTAATAAGTAATAGTGAAGAGTGAAGAAGTGAGGTACAAACTCGCTTTGGCGAGTTTCAGACTGTCGAAAGACAGGATTTTTGTTTCTATTATTCATTTATCATTATTCGCATTTATCCATATCCTCCGGCAGGACATAAACCGTATTGTAGTTATCGTAAATCACCATTCCCGGCTTTGCGCCGTTCGGCTTCTTAACATTTTTCACTGTGGTGTAATCCACCGGAACCTGAGATGAATTTCTCGCCTTACTGTAATACGCCGCAAGCCTTGCCGCAGCCATAAGTGTGGTATCGGGTGCCTCTCCGGTGCCGTTTGTCCGTACAATTGTATGAGAGCCGGGTATCTGCTTGGTATGAAACCATATATCCGTCGAGTACGCCTTTCTCAATGTCAGCTCATCATTCTGACGGTTATTTCTGCCCACCAGAATCTCATATCCGTCCGGGGATATAAACCTCATGGGTACGGAGGTCTGCTGCCTCTTAGCCTGCTTTTTCCCGTCCGTACGGCTTGCAATATACCCTCCGTCCGCCAGCTCCCTGCGGATTTCGCCAAGCTCCGCCGGTGTTTCCGCATCCTCTATGGAGCGTGCAACGCTCTCTAAATAATACTTTTCGTTCTCGGCAATCTCTATCTGCTCACGAGCATATTTTTCCGTTGTTTTCGCCTTGTTGTAACGCTTATAATACCGCTGTGCATTCTGTGCCGGGCTTATATCCCGTTTCAGCGGAATCTCTGTTGTACCTCCGTCCTCACTGTAGAAATTCTCAACCGTCACTGAGGCATCACCGTACTTTATCCGATAAATATTGGCGGTAATCAGGTCACCGTACATTCTGAATTTTTCTCTGTCTGCCGCCTTTTCCAAATTCTCACGATGCATCACAAGCTTTTTTTCACAGCGCTCGATATTATTCGCCACCAGCTTGGAAAGTGCCGCAGAACGCTGCTTCATATGCTCACGGCGGCTTCTGCCCTCATAATATCGGTCAACCGCCTCCGAAATCGACTCATAACCCTCAATTACATTCCCATCTCCGTACTGAGTAAGCCGCACACAAGAAAAAAACTCCGGCCGCTTCTCTGTCGAATCAATCACCAGTGACGGCGAAAACTCGCCACGGCACAGCCGCTTTAAAAAATCCACGGTATGAACCACAAAGGCGGCACTGTCCGTCTCGCCTGCAAGGCATCGGGTATTTCCGCAGAATCTGTATATAATTTCTCGTGCCAGCAGCGGACTCATACCCATAAACTCCGACACAAGAAACTTATCCAACGGAGCATCCTCCGACAAGGCTTCGACCTTGTTCATAAGCTCAACCTCCGACACGGAATCCGCCCTGGTTTTATCCTGCGCCGGCGGTTCCTCGTACTTTAGCCCGGGCAAAATCTGCCGCACTGCGCTCACGGTAAAGTCAATATGCTTTGCGCTGTCGAGAATTTTATTCGTCCCATCCACAAGGATAATATTACTGTGCCTGCCCATTATCTCAACAATAATCGACCTCGTGCATATATCGCCCAGCTCGTCCCTCGTCTCGGCGTCAAGCCTTATCACTCTGTCAAATTCCGTCTGACTTATTTTTGAAATAACCGCCCCGGACAAAAGCTTACGCATGAGCATACAGAGCATGGGCGGAGTCATCGGATTCTCCTTTTTAACCGAGGTCAGGTGAACCCTCGCATTGGACGCACTCGCCGAAAGCAGCAGCCGAAAATTTCCCTCACGTGTTCTTATTTGCAGGATAATCTCATCCTTTTCCGGCTGGTAAATCTTATCTATCTTCCCGTTTAAAACGGTTTGGTTCAACTCCTCCGTTACGCATCTTGTAACAAATCCATCATATGACATATATTAATCTCCATTCCTCCGCCTCGGATCGGCACAAAAATTAAGGGCTGTGATAAAATCCTTTGCCACAGCCCATATAAATTTACGCATTTTTAAGCGCTTCAACCTTGTCAAGTCTCTCCCACGGCAGATCAAGGTCATCTCTGCCGAAATGTCCGTATGCCGCCGTCTGCTTATAGATGGGACGGCGAAGATTCAGCCCGTCTATAATTCCGCCGGGACTTAAGTCAAACACCTTTGACACCTTCTCGGCAAGCTCCGCCTCGCTGATTGTGCCCGTTCCTCTCGTATCTATTCTGAGTGACACCGGCTGAGCAACGCCTATGGCATACGCAAGCTGCACCTCGCACGCCTTGGCATAGCCTGCCGCAACTATATTCTTCGCAACATACCGTGCCGCATACGCCGCACTTCTGTCCACCTTTGTGGGGTCCTTACCGGAGAAGGCACCTCCGCCGTGGCTTGCATATCCGCCGTATGTATCGACGATAATCTTTCTGCCCGTATGCCCCGAATCCCCCTGAGGGCCGCCTATTACAAACCTGCCCGTGGGATTTATGAAATACTTCGTGTCCTCGTCCAAAAGCTCCTTGTCGATAACAGGAAGAATAATATGCTCCTTTACATCACGGCGAAGCGTCTCTATGTCCACACTCTCGTCATGCTGAGTCGATACGACAACGGTATCAATTCTCCGCACACTGCCGTCCTCGTTATACTCCACGGTAACCTGTGACTTTCCGTCCGGGCGCAGATAATCGAGTATTCCCGTCTTTCTGACCTCGGTCAGACGGCGTGTCAGCTTATGTGCAAGATAAATCGGCATCGGCATATAATCCGGCGTTTCGTCACAGGCAAAGCCGAACATCATTCCCTGGTCGCCGGCGCCTATTCCGTCGCCGCTGTCATCAACGCCCATGGCGATATCCCCCGACTGCTCGTCTATGGCAGTGAGCACCGCACAGGTGTCACAGTCAAAGCCGTATTTGGCACGATCGTAGCCCACCTCACGCACGGTCTCGCGCACGATATGCGGAATCTCAACGTATGTTGTGGTGCTTATCTCGCCCACAACAAGCACAAGCCCGGTTGTAATCGTAACCTCGCATGCAACCCGAGCGTTTTTGTCCTCCTTTAAAATTTCGTCAAGTATCGCATCGGATATTAAATCCGAAATCTTATCCGGATGTCCCTCAGTAACGGACTCCGAAGTAAAAAGTCTTCTATACATTCATATCATCCTCTCGTAAAATTTTATCCACAAAGCCGATGCATCGGCTGAAAATTTCGTCTATATCCGCATTCGAGTCTATTATTTCAATTTTGTGAGTATCCGACAGCCGCCCGAATACATTCAGAAAATTATCACGGATTTTCCGCATTGTATTAACGTCCTTCTCATAAAGCTCCGCTGTTTCCCGAACGGTATCTATGCGCTTCTTGCAGGTGTCCGGGTTAACGTCCAAAAACAGACACAAATCAGGCTTAATTATCCTTTCGCAGTCTAAGTTTATTTTCATAACCCAGTCAATATCGCTCGCCGTTCCCTGATATGCAAAGGACGAAAAATAATATCTGTCGCATATCACGACATACCCGTCATCCAAGTAACGCCTAATGCCGTGTCCCGGATGAGTTATATGCTCAAGCCTGTCCGCAAGGAACAGTGCCGCCTGCAAATACATATCCTTATCCAGGCTCTCGGACAGGATGCGCCTGATATATGCGCCGGTCTCGAAATCTGTCGGCTCGGCGGTTACATATACACGAAGACCTCGCCTTTCAAGCTCCGCCTTCATCATGGCTATCTGTGTGCTTTTTCCGCTTCCGTCAAGCCCTTCAACTACTATAAACTTACCAATCGACAATACTCTCTCCAACCTTTCTCCGTATCAAATACCATTATACCCAAACTGCAATAAAATTGCAACCTTTTTCCGTAATTTTTTCAAATTGTTTTCCGTTTTTTTCAAATTGCTTTCGCCGCCCTCAAAAGCGCATCCCGATCATTGGGAATCTTCTCGAGTATAACCCCATCCAGCAGACAGTTCAGCACAAAACCTATCCTCTGCCCTTCAATTCCGAGCCCCAGCAAATCTCTGCCGCCAACCGCCAGGCTTCCGATCGTACAGCAGTCGCCGCGGCCGATTACACCGCAAAGCTCCTCCTCCGCTTTTTTCTCGGCTTGCGCATCTCCTCCCGCAGCCTCGGCTAATGCCGGACGAAGCTCTGCAGCAGCCGCCGCAGTCTCCGCTCCGTATTGACGAATCATCTGTCTTGCCGCAATTCTGTCTGTCACCGTCGGCTGTTTTACCGCCTTGCATACGTCTGCAACTGTTTTTCGCATTTCATTGTCGGATTTCAGCCTGCGCATAATCACATCGGTATCCTCCGCCGCACCGAGTACCGCCGCTATCCTCAGATACGGCTTGTTCGCCACAAGGTCCGCCGCCTTCATGTTTACCTCCGAAAAGCTTGTCACGGAGAAGCATTCGGGAATTATGACTTCAAACACCTCACGGTAGTTTATAAGGATTTTTGACGGACGTTCGGCGGTCAAAAGCTTCTTCAGCTCGGAGAATATGCGCTCCGCCGAAATAAGGGAGAGCAAACCCCTCTTTTTCCTGATTGCCCTGTCGGTCTCGCATTCAACATCAAAGCCGAATACCGCAGCAAATCTCAGGGCGCGGAGTATGCGCAGGGCGTCCTCCGAAAATCTTTTCTCTGCATCTCCGACACAGCGTATTATACCACACTTCAAATCCTCTCTGCCGCCGAACAAATCCACAAGTCCTCTTTTAAGATTGTACGCCATGGCGTTTATCGTAAAATCTCGGCGGCAGAGGTCATCCTTGACATCACCGACAAAGCTGACACTCTCCGGTCTGCGGCAGTCTGTATACAGCCCGTCGGTGCGAAAGGTGGTAATCTCCGCCGCTTCGCCGTGTGCGACTGCGGTAACCGTTCCGTGCTTTATCCCTGTGGGGATAATATGAAACTCCCCACCCAGCACCTCTGCCGTCTGCTCCGGCAGTGCAGAGGTACACACGTCCCAGTCGTGGGGCATAATTCCAAGTATACTGTCGCGCACGCATCCGCCCACAACAAAAGCCTCGAAGCCGTACGCCTCGAGCCTTTTGATTATCCTTTCGACATATTCGGGAATAAATATTTTTGTTTCTTTCATTTGTATCAACGTCCTGTGTACCAATATACTGTGCACCACTATCATGTGCAGCAATATCCTGTGAAGGAATATTTTCAGCGGCAGTAAATACTTATATACCTCACCGTTTTAAGGTCTATGAGCATTTTCTCCCTTGCAGAAGTGCTTTTTATCACCACAAAGTCAAGTCCCACATCTGTGAGGATTCCGCACTTCTCTATCCTTCGGCTCTCATTTGTCCACAAATCAAGGCAAATATACTTTCCGAGATAGTTATTGAGATACATCGGCATGGTAAGTCCGACCGCCTCTCCGTCCGTACTCGGAACCGACAAAACATTGAACCTTCCGCTCATGTTGTCGGCAAACACATTTCTTTCGGCAGGCTCTCCGCGCCTGCGGCGCACAAGCTCACTGTCCAGCTGCTTTTTGTATGTATTGCACTGGCTGATGGCTCCGCCTGCCGCATTTGTATTTTCATCGTCTTCTCCGTAGATTCTGACCGAAATTCCGTCATCCTCGAGATAGTCGGCACTGCAGCCGGGAGGAAATACAACCTCCTCCTGCTCACCTCCGCCGCTTTTTTCTTCGGAGCTTTCACGATTCCTGCCGTTTTCGCCGTTATTACTGCTTTGCATCTCTCTTACGTCCGCCTCCGGACTTATGAGCTTCTTCGGTGTCTGTCTGTTGCAATAATGCTTCACGCTGATTTTCACCTCTCCGTCCGCATATATTGAATACCTCCGCACCGCGGACAGGTGCGGCTTTCGCACCTTATACCCGTGCAGTATTATAATATTCAATTATATGCAAAACGGTGTCCCGAAATGATTATCCGTCAAAATAATTATTTCCGAACAGCAGACATCCGCCAAGCTTATGTTGTTTCCGACTTGGTACGCTTTCTGTAAGCAAAGGGTGATTCCTCAAATATCTGGGTAAAGCGTCTTGAAAAATAGAACTGGTCGCAGAAGCCGAGGCTGTCGCTGATCTCCTTAAGTGACATCGAGGTCTTTGTCAAAAGCTTTTCCGCACGGAAGAAAATCAGCTTGTCAATATATTTTCCGATAGGCAGCCCCACCTCTCGGCGGAACTGCTTGGCAAGGGTATTTTTTGACATATAAAGCCTATCGGCAATATCCTCCGCCGTAAGCTGAAGCGACAGATGCTCTCTTATATACTCTATCGCCTTGATTATTTCCGGCGAAAGCTCCTCATCAAACTCCGCAACATTCGGCTGAAGCGCAAGGAGTATGCGAATCGAGCGGCAAATCTCATATCTCAGCTCCATCTGGTCGAGGAATGACGAGCTGAGATACAGCTGCGTCAGATGCTCTATCTTTTCAACAGGTATCTCCGTGCCGACACACGCCGCTCCCCGAAGCAGGTCATACCCGTTCGGAGCATCAATGTTTATGTGAAAATAAAGATGATCCAGCTTCCCATCCGAGTAACAGCTGTATCTCGTCCCCAGGGGTATCAGATACAGATTCCCCGGCAGAAGCCTGAGCCGTCCGCCCCTATACTTTATTTCAGCCTCGCCGTCGGTTACATAATAAATACGCGAAAACGGCGAACAGACATAGTCGCAATTCCAGTCATAATCAATCCTCGCAAAGCCGCTGTCCGTAATGCTGATTTTATACTGATCGAAAATTTTCCCCGTATACTTTGATTTTGTTATATCCATGCAGAAAACTCCATATTTTTAATTAAAAAGTGAATTGAATTATACCTTACAAAATGATATACTCAAGGTATCAAAACAGTATTGCCGTGCATAACACGCAGTATATATATTCATATTTTCATTATACCTCACCGCACGGCAAAAATCAATACATATATCAAAAGTTTAATAAAAATTCGGCATAATTGCCGACAAATCGGGAGGAACAAAAATGCTTAAACCAAAAATCGGAATAAGACCGGTAATCGACGGCCGTTGGGGCGGCGTCCGCGAGAGCCTTGAGGAAAAGACGATGAACATGGCAAAGGCGGCGGCAGAGCTTATCTCATCCGAGCTTTGCTACCGTGACGGCACCCCTGCGGAATGTGTGATAGGCTGCACCACCATCGGCGGCGGTGCGGAGGCGGCGATGGTTGCCGAGCAGTTTGCTTCGGAAAACGTAACCGCAACCCTATCCGTCACACCCTGCTGGTGCTACGGCAGTGAAACCATGGACTTAGACCCGTCGACAATAAAAGCCGTATGGGGCTTTAACGGAACCGAACGCCCCGGTGCCGTATACCTTGCGGCGGCAATGGCGGCTCACGCTCAGAGAGGCCTTCCCGCCTTCTCGATATACAGCCATGACGTGCAGGACGCCACGGACAACGAGATTCCGCCGGATGCCGCAGAAAAGATTTTACGCTTTGCACGGTGCGCACTGGCTGTCGGTCAGATGAAAGGCAAGGCTTATGTCAACATCGGCGGCGTTTCCATGGGCATTGCCGGCTCCTTCTGCGATGCGGACTTCATGCAGAAGTATCTCGGTCTTCGTGCCGAATGGGTTGACCTGACCGAGGTTCTGCGCAGAATCACTCTTGAAATCTATGATAAGGCTGAATACGAAAAGGCATTAAAATGGATTAAGACAAGCTGCCCCGAGGGCTTTGACAAAAACGAGGGAAAGACCCTCCCCGAGATAATTAAAAAGTCCAAGGTTATCCCGGCGGACAAGGATTGGGAATTCATTGCCAAATTCACTATTATAGTAAAGGATATTCTCTTCGGAAATCCCAAGCTTGCGGAGCTTGGCTGGCACGAGGAAGCCTTAGGCAGAAACGGCATTGTCGGCGGCTTCCAGGGTCAGAGAATGTGGACAGACTGGCTGCCCAACGGTGACTTTACCGAGGCTATACTTGCCTCCTCCTTCGACTGGAACGGCAAGAAGGCTCCTTTCGCCTTTGCAACCGAAAACGATACCCTAAACGGTATTTCCATGCTTTTTGCCACTTTGCTGACGGGCAAGGCTCCCTGCTTTCACGATGTCCGCACCTACTGGTCACCGGATGCGGTAAAGCGTGTTACCGGCAAGGAGCTCTCCGGCAAGGCGGCAAACGGCATAATACATCTGATCAACTCCGGTGCAACCGCTCTTGACTGCACCGGTGTCGCAAAGGATGCCGACGGAAACGGGACTATCAAGGAATGGTGGAATATGACCGATGCGGATATTGACGCATGCCTTAAGGCTACCGACTGGTGTCGGGCGGACTATGAATACTTCCGCGGCGGCGGCTTCTCGTCACACTTTAAAACACAGGCTGAACTACCCGTCACCATGATAAGAGTAAACCTCATCGACGGCGTAGGCCCCACTATCCAGATTGCGGAGGGCAGCACGGTAACTCTGCCCGACGATGTACATGACAAGCTCGACAAAAGAACCGATCCGACCTGGCCTACAACCTGGTTTGCACCCAAGCTCACGGGGAAGGGTGCCTTCACCGATGTTTACTCGGTAATGGCAAACTGGGGCGCAAACCACGGTGTCACGGTTCACGGCCATGTAGGTGCCGACCTGATAACCCTCGCCTCCATGCTCAGAATCCCCGTTTCGATTCACAATGTTGAGGAGGAGCGCATATACAGGCCGCACAGCTGGACCGGATTCGGCAAGGGTGATGACTCTACGTCTACGGACTATCGTGCCTGTGAGGCATACGGTCCGCTGTATAAATAAATCCGAAAGCAAAATCTTAATTAAAATCCGCAGTGCGTAATTTCCACTGCGGATTTTATTTAACCTATATATGTAAATATTATTTGTAAATATTATTCCGAACCTTTTTTAATCGCTTCCGCATGCTCTTTCTGAATATCGGGATACATCGAAAGCATAGGCTCGATATCCTTATTGCGGAAATGGCGGTCGACATAATTTTTTGTACACTTAAATACTAACGGCGAAAGAACAAGCACGCCTATAAGGTTTGGAATCATCATAAGTCCGTTAAAGGTGTCCGAAAGCTCCCACGCAAGGTTTTCACCCATAACCGCACCGCCGAAGATTGCGATAACAAAGATTATTCTGTATGTAAGTGTGGATTTTGTACCGAACAGGTATTCGCACGCCTTGGTTCCGTAATGACTCCATCCAAGCACCGTTGAAAACGCAAACAACAGAAGTGCAATAGCGACAAACCCTGTGCCTATCTGACCAAAGGCTGCACCGAACGTCTGACCTACAAGCGAACCGGTGTTTGTAACAGAGTCGACAACCTTACCTGTTTCAAGGTCTATAAGCCCGGATGAAAGCACCGAAATGGCAGTTAAAGTACATACGACTATTGTATCGGCAAATACTTCAAATATTCCCCACATTCCCTGCCTTACGGGTTCCTTGACATTAGAGCTCGAATGAACCATAACCGAGGAACCGAGACCTGCTTCATTGGAAAATACGCCACGCTTCATACCCATCTGTACGGCAAGCTTAACGCCCGAGCCAACGATAGCACCGCCTACAGCCTTAAGACCGAATGCGCCTTTGAATATTGACACAAATACAGCCCCAATCGAGGATATGTGTATAAGGCATATAACAACCGTACCCACAAGATAGATAAGAACCATAGCCGGAACTATTTTTTCGGTAACTGCCGCAATTCTCTTAAGACCGCCGACAATAACAAGCCCTGCAAGAATGAGAACTATGATACCTGTTACAAACTTCGGGATGCTGAACGCATCAAGCATATTTGTTGCAATTGTGTTGACCTGTGTCATATTTCCGATACCGAAAGAAGCGAGCAGGCAGAAGCAGCTGAACAGTACGGCAAGTACTGATCCGATATGCTTGCAGCCTTTTTTGGCGCCAAGACCGTTCTTTAAGTAGTACATCGCTCCGCCGGACCATTCACCTCTGTCGTTCTTGGTTCTGAACAGAATACCGAGGACATTTTCCGAATAATTTGTCATCATTCCGAAAAATGCAATAATCCACATCCAAAACACTGCTCCGGGACCGCCTGTCACGATAGCCGATGCAACTCCGGCAATATTACCCGTTCCTACGGTAGCCGCAAGAGCCGTACAAAGACTCTGGAACTGTGAAATCGACTTGTCCTCCGTATGCTTTGTAACGTGCTTGTCGCCGAAGATAGCACCGATAGTGTTTTTGAACCAGTGCCCAATATGGGATATCTGGAAAAACTTTGTAAGAATTGTCATCAGCACTCCTACAAATGCCAAAAGAATGAGTGCGGGCCAGCCCCACACAAAACCGTTTACTGCATCATTGACCTTTTCAACAACGTTTAAAAAACCCTCCATACATATACTCCTTTAATATTATTAACAAAATAAAAAGAGCCGAATGCATAGCATATGCAAACCGCTCCAAAAGACAAAGCCGGGAAGATAAAAAGCAAACGTTATATACCGTTATAGCAATCATCTCCGTCCTTTTGCCTGAGAGATCGGCTGTGCAAACACAAAATGCTGCAGCCTTACACCTTCGGCACTTTATTAACTATGTTATTAAAGCTTCTCCGGAGCAACCTATCGCTACGAAACCGATACAGATTTATATTACAGACAACTGTACCGCGGCAATCAACCCCATTGTTTCTTACCATATTCCGTATGACTCAATATTATCTTGTCGAATTTACGTTTATTATATCATATTATGATGAATATTTCAAGTATTTTTTTAATTTTTACGAAAATTTACAAAAATATACCTGATTTTCCGTTATTTGTCATACTCAAATATCGAAATCACGCCCATAGCTGGAGCGATATCCACCGCCTCCTTTGAAATCTCCGTTATTTCCTTGTCGCAGACATGACGAAGCAGCGTATACATTGCTTTCTTTATCTGTTCCTTGCCGCCGATTATCACATTATTCTCATCGGCCGCCGCAACCTTGGACACCTCTCCGAACAGAACTGCGCCGAGGAAAAAGCTGTATACCTCATCGGCTTCTGCGCCGAACAGATTTTTCAATATTCTGACCTTGAACAGAGTCTCGTTGAGCCCATTAGCTCCGCAGTATTCATAGCCTTTTATCAAATATGCGCTGTCTGCCGTGCTTTGGGTAAGATCTACGGCATCCTTCAAAATAGTCCCCTGCGCCAGTGCGGAAATCATCTCGCCCGTAAGCATGGTTGTAAATTTGCAAATTCTCCCGTCCGAGTCGGTTGTAATAAGCTTTGAATGTGAGCCGGGAAGAATATACATACATCCGCCCTGAGGAGTCTCCGTCAAGCCGACCAGCTCTGCCTCCTCTCCGCGCATCATATCGGTATGCCGCAGATCACCGCCGGAAATCCTTATCCCCGGAATAAACACAAACGGAATATCCGATATGTCATTCAAGACCGTTTCATGCATTCCCGCGTGAAGCTCAGCAATCCCTGCCGGAGCCGAAATATGCGGAAGATTGCAAAGTCCGAATTCAGAGGTTATCATTCCCGATGCCAAAATCCTATAGATTCCCTCTCCGCCGGCATCTCCCCGAAGCTCAGATATTGCGTCGCGCACTGCCGCACGGTACGAGTCACGGTTATCTATGCCCGCCTTAGCTCCGAACGGAAGCTTCACCGTCCGCACGACCTTTCTGTCCCTTACAAGGCTAAGACGTGTATTTGTTGTGCCACCGTCAATGGTTATATAATTCCTCATGCTGTCTCTCCTGTTCCCTTAACCGCAGCAACATACCTGCGTGCCAATTCGGTTATACCTTCAAAGTCGCCGTTTTCAATCATTTTGCGGTTTACGATATTTCCGCCTATGCCGAAGCCGCACGCACCTGCCGACAGAAAATCAGGGATATTGTCCAGATTCACTCCTCCGACCGCAAGAAGCCGAATATTTGACAGAGGCGCCTTTACCGCCTTGATATACTCCGCACCCACGCTCACCGCCGGGAATACCTTCACAAAGTCAGCACCATAGCAATGTGCGGCACGTATCTCGCTGGGAGTAAAGGCACCCGGCATCGATACAAGCTCCTGTTCCTTTGTCGTTTTTATAACAGACTCGACGGTATCCGGCGAGATTATAAATTCACCGCCGGCATCCTTGGTAAGCAGCACCTGCTCGGGCGTTAATACCGTTCCGGCACCTATATACATTCTGTCGCCGAAATGCTCCTTCAGTATATTAATGTTTGCCGCTGTCTGTCCATCGCTAACGCTGCCGTCGGCACTGTATGTGATTTCAAGAAGCCTTACTCCTCCGTTATACATTGCCTCCGCAAGGGGTATAAGCTCATTCTGTCCCACACCTCTTACAATCACAACCAGCTTCTCCGCTTCCACAGCTGAAATGATATTGTTTTCCATAACGCATACCTCCTTCATATATGCCATAATATAAAATAGTGCTCAACCGCCTTTTTCAGTTCTGCTTACGCACAATTGTGTAATCGTCTCCGCGCCGATAATACGGACAGTCCTTAAAGCTTCCGCGCAGAAACCGACCCATCTCATCCTCGTCCAGATCCATCGCACAGGTATAGCACTCGTATTCCTCGTCGTAATAATAATTTATACAATCCTCACAGTTTATCATTGTGTTCTCCGTTATATGCTTTTCTTCTCGTGGGCACGCCTTGCTGCGGTAAGCGTGTTCTTCATAAGCATAGCAATGGTCATGGGGCCTACGCCGCCCGGCACAGGAGTTATCGCTCCGGCAACAGGCTCAACAGCGGCAAAATCTACGTCACCGCACAGCTTTCCGTTCTCATCTCTGTCCATTCCTACATCAATCACAACGGCTCCGGGCTTTACCATATCGGCAGTGACAAACTTCGGTATTCCCACCGCCGCAACAAGAATATCCGCACGCCGTGCCTGCTCCTTCAGATTATTCGTCTTGGAGTGACATACGGTGACGGTTCCGTTTTCGTGAAGCAGCAGCATTGCCATGGGCTTGCCGACTATATTGCTTCTGCCTATGACAACACACTCCTTGCCGCAGACCTCAACACCGCTCTCATGGATTAATTCCATAATACCTGCCGGGGTGCAAGGCACAAAGTCAAAGTCGCCTATCATAATCCGCCCCACGTTGGCAGGGTGGAAGGCATCAACGTCCTTTGACGGCAGAATATTGTTTATTATCGTCTTATCATCGAGATGCGGCGGCAGCGGAAGCTGAACCAGTATCCCATGTATATTATCGTCCGCATTGAGGCGTTTTATCAGCGCAAGAAGCTCCTCCTCCGTTGTTTCCTCGGGGAGCGCATATTTTTCGGAGTATATTCCAAGCTCGGCGCATGCCTTCTCCTTATTCGCAACATATACCTTGGACGCGGAATCATCACCGACTATTACCACCGCAAGTCCGGGTCTTGTCCCCGCACAGGTCAGTTCCTCTGCCTGTATCTTCAATTCTTCCTTAACTCTTGCGGAAACAGCCTTTCCGCTCAGCAGCTTTGCCATTTAAAAATCCCCTCTCGTTTGCATCAATATCTCTGTTATGTACTTATATTATATAGGATAATATAAAATTTTTCAAGAGTAACTTTGATTTTTTTGCAAAAAATAACGTAGAGTATATTTCAAAATTTTTCTTGCACTTTTCATTGCTTTATGTTATTATGTATATTGATGAAATTTGGCATATTTTAAATGGAGGTGCTTTAACCATGGATATTTTCTCTGTGTTATCACTCATCGGCGGACTTGCATTATTTCTTTTCGGAATGGAAATGATGGGCGACGGCCTGAAACGACTTGCCGGCGGACAGCTTGAGGCCTTTCTCGCAAGGCTGACATCAAACCGCTTCAAGGGCTTTCTTCTCGGGCTGGTCGTAACCGCCATTATTCAATCCTCCTCTGCCACCACCGTTATGCTGGTCGGTTTTGTAAACTCCGGTATAATGAAGCTCGGGCAGACAATAAGCATTATTTTGGGCGCAAATATCGGCACCACCGTGACCGCATGGCTTCTGAGCCTTACCGGTATAAACGGTGAGAGTGTTTTCTTAAAGCTCTTAAAGCCGGAATCCTTTTCGCCCATTCTCGCCATTATCGGCGTTGTCACCATGATGATGAACACCAGTGACAAAAAGAAAAACATTGGCTCAATTATGATAGGCTTTGCCGTTTTAATGTTCGGCATGGAAATGATGAGCGATTCAATGAGCGGCCTGAAGGACAGCGAGTCCTTCGCAAAAATTCTTATCATGTTCCAGAACCCTGTTATGGGAATATTGATAGGTACGATATTTACGGCTATCATCCAATCGTCATCGGCATCAGTCGGTATTTTGCAGGCTCTTGCGCTGACCGGGGCAATCCCGTATTCAACGGCTATACCGATTATCCTCGGTCAGAATATCGGCACAACCATAACCCCTGTGATTTCGGCAGTTACCGGAAACGTTCAGGCAAAGCGTGTTGCCGCCGCCTGTGTATATATAAAGATGATAGGTGTTATAGTCGTTGCCACAGCGTTTTATCTGCTGAACTGGATATTTGACTTTTCGATTATGCACGAGAATGTTTCGATTCTGAGCATTGCTGTTATTCACACCCTGTTCAACATAATTTCAACAATAATTATCATGCCCTTCGAAAAGGGTATAGAAAAGCTTTCAAAGGATACAATACGCGGTGAAAAGCAGGAGAGAACCATCTTCTCCACCCTGGATGACAGATTTCTGTCTATTCCGTCCTTCGCCGTTGAAAAATGCCGCAACGTTGTTTTTGAGATGGCGGATATTACAAAGAACTCCGTTCTCACCGCCAACGGCCTTTTGACCGACTATGACAAAAACGTTGCCAAGAGCATTGCCGAGATAGAGAGTGAGGTCGATAAATACGAGGACAAGACCAGTGCCTACCTTGTAAAAATTTCCTCCCGCGAGCTAAGCTCAAAGGACAGTATCGAAGTAACAAGGCTTTTGCATTCCGTCGGCGATATAGAACGTATTTCCGACCACTCGGTCAACATTATGCGTGCGGCAAAGGAAATCCACGAGAAAAATATTAAGTTCTCCGCCGATGCAATTCATGATCTGCACGTTATCGGCAGTGCTGTGGAGGAGATAATTGCCGTAACGGTCAACGCTCTGATAAACGACAGCACATTGGACGCGAAAAAGGTTGAGCCCCTTGACCAGATTATAGACAAGCTTAAGCATAAAATCAAAAACAATCACATCCGCCGCCTCCGTGAGGGAGACTGTACCGTTGAAATGGGCTTTATTCTGTCCGACTTGCTGACCGCCTACGAAAGAATCGCCGGGCACTGCTCAAACATTGCCGTTTGCATACTGGAGCCCGACAATGATGCTCTGGAGTCACACGATTACTTGAGCCATGTCAAGAACGAGGGTGAAAACGCCTTCTTCGAGCAGTACGCCGAATATAAGGAAAAGTATCGCATATAACTCAAATTTGCAATATATTTGAGCTGTAATTAACCGTGCGGCGCAAAGCCGCTGTATCATCAAAGCGAGGTAATCATATGAATGAGGTAAAAAAACCAAAAAGGCCTTTGATTTTCTATTACGGCATCGCTATGCTTGTTCTGCTTCTGTTTAACTTCCTGGCAGTCCCGGGAATAATGGAGGGCAAGATTGAGGATGTCGACTACGGAAAGTTTATGAACATGACCGAGAACAAGGACATCGGTTATGTCGAAATTCAGGATAACCGCATTATCTTTACCGATAAGGCAAACGAAAAGATTTATCAGACCGGCATTGTCAACGACCCCGGCATGACCGAGCGACTTTATAATTCCGGCGCAAAGTTTTCCAAGGAAATCGTTAAAGAGGCATCACCGCTCATGACCTTTATTTTCTCATGGGTTTTGCCGATTATCCTGTTTATTGCAATAGGACAGTTCATTTCACGGCAGATGCTGAAGAAAATGGGCGGCGGAAACTCCATGATGTTTAACATGGGAAAGAGTAACGCCAAAATATATGTGAAATCCTCTGACGGAATTAAATTTTCCGACGTTGCCGGCGAGGACGAGGCAAAGGAAAACCTTGCCGAAATCGTAGACTATCTGCACAATCCGAAAAAATACAGCGAAATCGGCGCATCGATGCCCAAGGGAATCCTTCTTGTCGGCCCTCCGGGAACAGGTAAGACCATGCTTGCCAAGGCGGTTGCCGGCGAGGCAAACGTACCGTTCTTCTCTATGTCCGGCTCCGAATTTGTGGAAATGTTTGTGGGCATGGGCGCATCAAAGGTCAGAGATCTGTTTAAGCAGGCAAAGGAAAAGGCTCCGTGTATTGTGTTTATAGACGAAATCGATGCCATCGGCAAAAAGCGAGACGGAAACATAGGCGGAAACGATGAGCGTGAGCAAACCCTAAATCAGCTTTTGACCGAGATGGACGGCTTTGAGGGCAACACAGGAGTAATCATTCTTGCGGCTACCAACCGCCCCGAGTCCTTAGACCCGGCTCTGACCCGACCCGGTCGTTTCGATCGCCGAGTTCCCGTTGAGCTTCCCGATCTCAAGGGCAGAGAGGAAATTTTAAAGGTTCACGCAAAGAAGGTAAAGACCGGCCCGGGCATCGACTATATGCAGGTTGCAAAAATGGCATCCGGTGCATCCGGTGCTGAGCTTGCAAACATAGTAAACGAGGCTGCGCTCCGTGCGGTCAGAGACAACCGAGAGCTTGTTACTCAGGCGGATCTTGAGGAGAGCATTGAGGTAGTTATTGCCGGATATCAGAAAAAGAATGCAATACTGACCGAAAAGGAAAAGATGATTGTGGCATATCACGAAATAGGTCATGCAATGGTTGCGGCACTGCAAACTCATTCCGCACCGGTTCAGAAAATCACGATTATCCCGAGAACCTCCGGCGCACTCGGCTATACTATGCAGGTCGAGGAGGGCAATCACTATCTTATGAGCCGTGAGGAGCTTGAAAACAAGCTTGCCACCTTCACCGGCGGCCGTGCCGCAGAGGAAGTCGTGTTCGGCTCTGTCACCACCGGCGCATCGAACGATATCGAACAGGCAACAAAGCTTGCCCGCTCCATGATTACACGCTACGGCATGAGTGATGATTTCGACATGGTTGCCCTGGAAACGGTTTCAAATCAATACCTCGGCGGCGATTCGTCCCTTGCCTGCTCGGCACAGACTCAAGCAAAAATCGACGAGAAGGTCGTTGAGCTTGTCAGTGCTCAGCACAATAAAGCAATTCAGCTTCTCAGCGACAACAGAGCCAAGCTTGACGAGCTTGCCAAGTATCTGTACGAGAACGAAACAATCACCGGCGAGCAGTTTATGAAGGTCTTAAACGCATAAAAATCATCAGCCGCGGCAGATATCTGCCGCGGCTGTATTGTTAAATGGCTAAAACGCAAAATATGCGTTATATATTTCAAGCAGAGCCTTCGCCTGAATCTTCTTAACCTCAATCGGTGCCGCCGTCCCCGTCAGCTCATAGCTGAACAGGCCTTGGTAATTCAAATCATTAACTCCGCGCCGCACATCCTCAAAATTCACGTTTCCGCCCGACGAGAACGGCGGAAGGTGCAAATCGCACTGCACTCCGATTAATCCGTCATGCTCTCCGTAATTTTCATGAACGTGCATCGCCTTCAGATACTTCCCTGCCTGCATAATAAAGTCATATTGATTTCCCCTCTTGGAAATATTAAGGTGTCCCGTATCAAGGCAAATCCCTATATGCTCGTTGTTCACCGCCTTGCAAAGCCTCAAAAGATGACCTGCGTCAAAATCGTAAAGGCGGCTTAAATTTTCGAGACAGATAACCATATCCGTACCCTTGATAAAATCCGTAAGCTGCCGGAGGGCGTCAATCCGAACATCAAACCATTCCTCCCACGGCACCCAATCCGTACCAAAGTTTGAATAGTGCAACACTGCCGCCTTAACACCCAGCTTCTCAAACACCTCGAGATTACGCTTTAAATTGTCTATTGCATATGTATTGTCAATAGATGTGATGTTCCCCTCATTCATGAAAACAAGATGCCCCTGAGGTATCGAAAAACCACGGTCGTCTATAAATCTGCGGTATTCGTTTACGTCAAGATCACGATAAAACGGCTTAAAATGCTCCTCGTTTATCTCCGTCTGATTATATCCGCACTCCTGCATGACCTCAACCATTTCGTATGGATTAAGCGACTCAAAAAATGCCGACGAAATACTTGGTTTCATAAGTATTATCCCCCTATCTGCACAACTCGTAACGCACAAGTAATATTATCTGCATATTATATCACTTTTTTATCTCTGTGTCAATCGCAAATAACATAGAATTGCTGTATCTGTCGGCTGTTTCAAGAATCTTACAATTCCCGAATCGGCCGAACAATGCGTATTTTGCGATATTTATTATTACTCAATCCCGATCAACAGGATAATGGGGCACTTCTGATATGCTATATCTCCAATATGATACTATCATGGGGCTTTATCACATTATTCTTATATACAAACTCCCTGTCACCGAAGTTTACCGCTATCTCACGCCCGTTATCAAACAGCGTTCTTTGAACCGTCATATCCTCCGAAAGATAGTCAAATGATACCATTCTCGAATATCTCAACGCTCGTGCCGACGGCACTGTACGGTTATAGGAATTTACTATCTCTTTCTTCATATCCTCCCACATTCCCGCCTTGATACTGTATATGGGCGGAAGTCCGTACAGAAGGTCAAATAAATCCCGTATTTTCATCAGCTCAGGCACGCTGTTGGTAGAATCGCCCCAATACCAATATGACGATTGACAGTCATGGTAGACCATTTCCCACAGCGGAACACGGTATCTCGGATTCAGCATATACCTTGTTATACTCTCCTCGGCTTCATCGAGAGAATATATATCCGTCATTCTCCTTCCCGAATTACGCGCACGATACCAGGCTATGCTCATCATACCCTCGTTGTACTCATAATTTCGCACAGCATCCTCATGACCGTTCTCGGATCCGCAGAACATTCCCATGCTTTTGGTCAGCTCGAAAAGCTTGTTTTTATTCTCCATGGCTTCACGGCGGCTTTGCGGATGCTCGTCACTGTAACATTCGTATGTGCCGCAAAGTGAAACGTCAATAAAAACTCCCTCGATACCGTTGTCAACGCCGTGCGGCTTGATATATTTTTCGGCACATTCAACTATGACCTTGTCACACATTCTGTTCTGAGGGTACATTTTTCCATCCTTGCCCATAAGCTCCCATGCCGGGCAAAGACTGCCGTCCTTCTCCCGAATGATACCTTCCGGCCAGTAATCCATGCGATGCTCGCAGCGCTTGATTCGTGTTTCGGGAATTTTATCCGCACAGGATGCCGGTATAACATCGGTATACACATCATAGTATGTTGTTAAAAACCCGAGACTCTTGATATAATCTACGGTTTTCCTGTCTATATTCTCATCGAAAATCGACCACAAAACATCCGTCATTCCGCTTTCTTTCATATCTCGTGCAATTTCGCATCTGAGTCCGAATTGTTCTTCGGTCGGCTTCTTATATACTGCATTCCGCGAATACATCTTATCCATGGCATCGTTATTCCACAGCCATACGTTGGCACTTCCGACCATTCGGTCAATACTCTCTATCTTCCCGGCTCTCTCCTTCAGCGTTCTTACAAGACCTTTTTGCTCGGCAACTCTGCGATATGTTGCCGTAATACCGTTTATCGGATTCCCGACACCGATATAAAATCTAAGCTCACGTTCATAACCCCATCTTCCCATTTCGGGTTCCCACATAACCGAGGTGCTGTACAGCCCCTCGTCGTTCTTCTCGGTGCTGAGCATTGCGTCCGAATTTGTTATAACAGCAGCCAATATCCAAGTGTTTTCGGAGGATAAGCCCCAAAACGCCATCGAACTGTATGTACCGGCATACAAGGGTCTCGGATTCGGCAGAGGAATGTTATCCTCAACGTTAAACGCAAGCCCCTCGCTGCACGCATGGTACTCACGATCACCCCTTTTCACTTTAAACGCAGGCGGATAATTCAGCGTTCCGTCAAACTCGTCCGCAGAGCTAAGTCTAAGCCTTACATATATTCCCGTTTCATCCTTCACAACATCATATACGCAGACTGCGTGTATTCCGCTTTGACACACCTTGACGCAGACCTCACCGCCGCTCTCAAATGCGTCCGTGATTTCCGCATCGGAGCCGTTCTGGACAAACACTGCCCCCGTATGCAAATCCGTAATTTTCGCATTTCCACCGATTTTATCAAATTCAAGTCTTATACCTTCATGTTCAATACAAATCATTTTCAGAACCCCATATACTCCTTTATTTCCTATTTGCTTTTGTCAGCTTTTATCGTTTTCTATGTTGACCGATTTTCAGATGTCAAAGCTATCGGATCAATACACGGCGTTCACAACAACACCGGCAAAATCTCCGACAATGTACTGCGGCTTTTCATCTGCCTTAAATTCATAGATCCCGTCAGCCGCAGACACAACTCTCTCGTTCCCGAAGCAGTCATAGCAGACAACGCTCTCGCAGCCGAGAGAGAGCGAAACCTCCTTATTCTCACCGACACAGTACAGAGTAAGAATTTTTTTGCCGTTTAAAGCGGCACCTTGCTTATTGCTTTTAAACAGACTCATTCTTACATTTCCGCCGTCCGTATCATAAAGCCCTTCAAATTCCGTATCCGCCATTATATAGTTATGTGCCGTATAAATAACGTAGGATATAGTGGGTATCCAACCCTTTCCACGGTTTTCGGAATCGGTATAATCCCCTGAAACCATACCGAATTGGTCCTCTCTATCCGTTTCAATAGTACCCTTCTTTTCGAAATTATAATACATTACTCTATCTGCGACACCATGCGACCTCATCAATATGTCCTGCCTGCTGTTGAAAATCCCCTTTTGAAGTTCACTTACCTGTGCCGTAGAATATCCGATTTCAGTATTCCATATCATAATTTCATCCTTGCCATACGCCAAGGCATTTGTCTTGTACCATGCGACCTTTTCGTCAGCGGATACGTCTGCCTCGGGTCCGTTAATCCCGGCATACGGATGAAGCGTAATTGCATCGATATTACTGTCGCTCCAAAGCCCGGCGGCTGCCGCATCGGTCATAAAGCTTTTACCGCCGTAATAAACAGTTGCCGAATTTTCGGGGCTTTCCCCCGTACTGCCGAGCCACGTCAGCGATCCCGCTCCTACCTGTGCGTTCGGATTCGCCTTTTTTATCTCCTCCGCAGCAGCCCTTGCCGCAATGGTATACGCCTCTGCGTTATTATAGGCGTTTTGACTGAAGGTATAGCAATTCGGCTCGTTCCATATCTCAAATTCCTCTACTCCGTATTCCTTAAGTGTATCCGCACTGTAAAATGCGTATTTCCGCCATGCGTCAAGCTGTTCGTCCGTAGTCGGAATTATATTCGTCGATTGCCCGTCCGTATATTTAGTCGGCATACTCATCATTAAGCCCAAAATCTTAAAGCCTCCGTTGTGCAAAGCCTGCACCGCTTTATACGAAACGTGATTGCTCCAGTCAAGCTCCCATCCGGGCTTTTCCATTGACATCCATGAGATAACAATACGCACACCGCCTGTATTTCCTTTTTTTAAGACATCGACCGCATCCGCAAGCTTGTCATCGTCCGAATATCTGTTCAGATGTGCATTTATATATACGGATTTATTCAAAATCCCGTTCGGGTCGGATTTAAGCACCGCAATATTGAGCATTTCCCTCTCGTCATGCCGCACCCCTGCCGAATTTTCCGCCTCGGTCACCAGCTTGTATTTATACACGCCGCACTCCTTAAAGTCTCCGAAGTCAAACAGTGCTTCGATTGTTTCGCCGCCGCTGAGGATTTTATTCTCCGTTCGGCTGTACACCGTATTGTCTTCGGCATCGGTCAGCATATACGTCACCTTGAGATTTGTTTCGAGATTCGTGAGATTTACAAATCTGTTCTGCACCGTTTTTTCGGATTTGTACCATTCATAGGCGTTGCCGCTCTCATGGCTGACTGACATGGGATAGACAAAGCTGTCCACTGCACCCTTGGTGAGTTTTACGCTCTTTATCCCGGCATAAATCTGTGATACTGCGTTCTGCGTACTCGTTCCCTTCGCCGCAAGTTCTAAATCGTATCCGTCAAGGCCGCCGCTCATCACTGCATCCTTAAGCGTAATAACCGCCGTTTTGTAGCGGTTTGACTCCTCAATCGGCGCATTGTTCAGGTAAACTGTTTCCGCTTCCGTCCTGCCTGCTTCGGCAGTGTTATAAAACACCTTGAAATAGCCGGCATCTGCCCGTTTTGTGCTGTCCTCAGCCGTTACATACGGATCGTAATACTCTACGGTCAGCGTATATATGCTTCCGCTCTCACATTCATCCGCCATATACGGCGAAAGCTTAAGCCCTACGGTAAGGTTATCTTTTATATCTTCGGTCTTTCGCATTACCCAGCAATTCTCTCCGCCGAGCATCTCAACATTTGCGCCGCCGCTTTGTCGGACGAAGTCAAATCCCGATATATCCGCCTCCTCCGAGGAAAAATCCGCATATGCCGTCTTTGACTGCATAAGTGCGCCGACGGTTGTCTTTTCGGGCAGACAATACGGACTCATATTTTCATCCCATATATACAGATCAACCTCCGTCTCATCCGCTGCGCCGCCGCTTATGTCCGCTTCGGTATCCAGAGGAGCAGCCTCCCCTCCCGAAACAGTTCTTTTATCCACATTAACTCTCTCTATTTCACCGTTTCTGCGAAACACCGATATCAGGCTTGCCGTATGCGGCTGTGAATCACTGTTTGATACATACTTCCTTATGTAACAACCGCCGTCAGCCGTCCGCACCCCCTCGGCAGGATCGGAATAAAACGGAGTATAGCCTATCTCCGACAGCTCCCTCTCGGTATACCCGACATTTTTCGCCGTCTGCATATCTATCCTGCTCAAGAAAATATTTTTGACCTCACTGCCCATTGACGGCACATCGAGCTTTACATTTTTAAAAAACTCCTCCGTCAGATAAAAGCATGGCCGATGCGAGCAGGAATCCGCTCTCTCGGTTCCGAGCATGACTGCCGAGCCGTTCGGATTTCCGTTATAGCCGTTGCTTCTGATCCCCCACACTCTGCCCTTCGGCGACTCCGATGAAGCCTCTGTCGATCTCAGCCACCAAAAATAATTCTTCGCATATCCGCCGAGAACCTTGCCGCTGTAACCTATTTTTTTATAAAGCTTTTGCCCGTAATATTCACTCCATGCCAAATCCGAGTATTTCGCAGTGTACTCATACTGCTTATTTTTATATCCCGAATTTTTGCTTTGCTCAAATTTCCATGTGTGTTCCCTTACATACGGCTGCATACTCTCGTCAATCACAGCGTCCTCGGTGGCATCCGCATTAAGGAAATATGCCGGAGAGCCCTTTTGCGTCTTGTCCCAATAGTATTTTCCGTCGCCGTTCCAGTCAAGCTCTGAATCCGCTGCGCAAAATCTATATACTCCCGAGCCGTATGAGGTTTCAAGAGATATATCCCCATCTGCCGAAGCTATCCCCGACGGAAGGCAGTATTCCGTCATTACAAAATACCGCCTCTCTCCGTCACCGTCATAATAATCAAGCAAAATATACTCCTGCACATTTTCGGAGGTTCGCACGTTTTTATCTAACGCAAACTTGTATTGCGGAGGTGTTTCTGCCTCGGCCTCCACCACCGCCGCAGAGTTTATTGCGGAGGTGTAGGTATACAGGCTTGTATCTGCATACAAAAACGATTCATACGAAAGCATAAACGCTGCCGAAATCGCCGCAGCAATGCAAAGTTTAGCTTTACGTCCGATTTTTGCTTTCATTAAAGTTATCCTCCGATTCATACAAATATTCCTCATACGCATACTCCTATTTCGCATACGCATACTCCGACATCGAAAATATATTTAGCCTTAGCCTACCTGCCGATAAATCCCTGCTGCTTAAAGTATGAGATTATTTTATCCGCCATTTCCTGATAACCCACATAGTTGGGATGTATCAAATCTCCGACCGCCATGGTGATATTCCAAGCCGAGGTGTCAAAATAGTGAACGTTTTCGCCGTACATTCCGCCGTTTATGTTGTTTCCGATCAGGTCAAACATCTCTCCTCTTATCGTTCTTGACGGCGTTGTCGCATCCGGATTTAAAATCGGACGCATCAAAACGATATTTGCATTCGGATACTTCACGGTCAATTCCTTGAGAAATGCGTCCATTTTCTGTGCAAACTCGCTGGTAGTCAAATTCTTGTCCGCATCGGTGTATCTGTCGTTTGTACCTATATTGATAAAGATAATGTCATAATCGGGGCTGCTTTCAAAGTCGTATTGACCTCTGCCCATGTCAACATACTCCTTGCTGCCGTCCGCTCCGGTCACTATGTTATATGCGCCGTAATCATAGAACTTTGTTGACATACCCTTACATAATTCATTTATACCTCCGCCGAAAACCCCGTCCAAAAATGCGATTCCCGACTTAGCCACTACCGTCGAATCCACTCCGAGGTATTTGGGAACAAGATATGTGTAACCCTGCTGCTCCGAAATCGAATCGCCTATAAACAGAATATTATTCGTCTCCGGTGCTGCACTGAGGTAGCCCGTTGCCCCCGAAATCTCCGCACCCGTAAACTTAAGCTTGGTCGATGCGGTCGTATACATTATCCTTATGTTATTTATACCGTCAACGATATAATCGGATATATCCCATGCCGACGTTGCATCTGCCTTTATCGATGACACCGCCTTGCCGTTTAAAATAAGCTTAACCATGGCGGGATTATTCTCAGCAAACTTGACCGTTACCTTTGTCTGATCCTTCCGACCCACGATTGAAAAGTCCACATACGGTCTTACCCAGTTTGTTTCGATTGCGGTCTTTTCTTCATTCTCCTGCCATCTGCCGTTGTATTCAAACAAGTCGGTATTGCTGTAAGCTTCATCGCCGCCGCTGTAGGTCACAAAATGTGGAATATTCTTATACTCCCTCTCAAACACCTTTGAGATCGGATGCATATTATCTCCGTCCCACACAAAGAGCTTTACCGTCTGCCCGTCCGCAATGCCGCTCGGCAAAGTAAAGCTTACGGCTTCAACCGTCTCATAGGAATTGCCGTCAACCGCCATCGTGCCTGCGTCTAAGCCCTGCAAGCGGTTTTCCCCATCGTATACACCCATAATCAGCGTTACATTATCCGCCGCACCGTAGTTAATATAGCTTACGTCCGCATGAAGCGTGCTGCCGTCCAGGTATGCCGACTTGACCTCTGCACGCTTTGCCTCGCCGAAGCCGAGTATTGCAAGCTCGTTTGCGCTGTAGCCTAAGCCTGCCGCCTCCGCCTCAGTCATAATTGACGGAAGGTTAAGCTCTCTTATCGCCTTAAAGCCGGTTTTTTCAACGTCCAGCTTCATTTCCTTGAATATGCCGTCGTCTAAATTAAACTCAAAACGGTTTCCGTAATACGCAGTTGTCGGCTTGCTCTCGTTGACGGTGGCACTGGGCGCCATGCAATAGAATACGCCCGTAGTCACACCCTTTCTCGGTGTTCTCATTAAGAAGCCCTGCCCCAGAGCGTCGCTGTAGCCCACTCTTGCATTGTAATTCGGCTCGCCTCTGAGCTCGCTGTAGCTCGGCATTGCAAGCTTTGCAAAATCAACGGTATCGTTTGTCAGCTTGGTGATAAACGAGCCGTCCGCAGCACTTGTCACATCAGAGCCTTCAATTTCCCACGGTGTAACCTTTATATAATCCTGAACCTCAGTCGGAAGAATGTACTTGTCTATATATTCCTCAGTATTTGCTCGGTACGCTATGCTTCTCGACTCCTTTGACGAATATACCTGATATTCGTCAATTTCACCATCGCCGCTTTTCGCCGAAACCATGGACGCCGCACCCAGCGACTTTGTCAGAAACAGGCTGCTGCCGTCATTTCTCTTTACCAGGGTCAAGGCCGAAAGCGTTTCACTGTCCGACTTTTTGAAATATACCTCATAATCCTCATCATCATCCGCACGGCTCAATACATCGGTGTTGTGATAGCTGTGCTTGTAAGACAGGTTATCGCCAACAACAAGGGAGTTTGTGATATATTTTGCACCGCTTTTTTCGATAACCGCCTTCATCTCTGTGCCTGCCAGCTTATTTTCGATGGTATAGGCACTGCCCTCCGCACCGAAGCTGTACCAGTTATCTCCGTTTTTGTATATGTAAGTAATCTTGGCATCGTCCGCGGTCACATCATCCAAAGCGCTTACCGACAAGGTATAGCCCGACTTAACTCTGTCACCGCCGTTTGATTCAAGCGAGAATTTGCCCTCCGTGGCATCGCTTATATCAATCGGCTTTAAGGTATACCAGTCCTCACCGTAGAGCTTTATACCCTCCTCATCGGTCAGAAGATTTATAATAACGCTTTTCACATTATCGCCCATGGACATATCAAGCTTCACGTTCTTGAAGAAGTCCTCGGATATGTAGAAGCACGGCCGCATAACACGTCTGTGAGCGGAAACATATGTAAGCGCATTGCCTTGCAGAAACATAGTTTTTCCGGCATCAGTACCATGTACTCTGACCGCAGCAAAATAATTTGCGTTTAACGTATGCGGAGATCTCAGATAACAAAACCCATTCTTCTCCAATGTTGTATTTCCGATATTATGCGTTTCATATCCTATCTTTTGCGCATAAGTTACATACTCACGCCCAGACAAAAGCGAATATTTCATGGTTGCCGGAGCGGCCTTGACCGTACAGTCTGAAGGCTGTTCAAACTGCCATGTATGCTCCTGTGCGTAAGCGTTGATACCGCTGTCTATCGTTGCGCCTACCACCTCGGCGGAATTAAGAAAGTTCGCCGTCGAGCCCTCCGCCGACGGATTCCAGTAATAATTTTCCGAGGACGCATTCTCCGACCATGCCCAGGTCTTTGACGGGTCGGCATAATAGTAATAGTCCGTGCCTTTACCGCTGTCAAGTGCGCCGATTCCCTGCGGAACGCAGTATTCCGTCAGAATTAAGTATTCCTTTTTTTGAGCCGTACTGTCGTACGCGTCAAGCAGAATATACTCCTGACCGTTCACACTCGTTTCCGCCAATTTAAACTTGTTTTCGACAGGCGTGTTCGCAGTCGGCGTTACAGACGTAGGTGCGCCTGACGAAACCGCAACCGTATAATTTACGTCCTTGCTGTCCGCAAAAATCTCAATCGACATACTGCACACAAGCATTGCCGCGCACATTAAACACGCCAAAATCCTTTTAACAGCTTTTTTCATTTTTACAACCCTTCCTCTCTCCGCACCCTCGGCCTGTATACTGCCGTCGGTGCAAATTTAATATAATAATTTATTTAATATTATTTTTCGGGTAAAATTCTTCCGAAGTCCTCGGCTTCGACCTTCTTAAGGCTCGGGTAAAACCAAAGATACACCTCGGTATCGTCACATTTCTCCTCAAAGTCAATCGGCAGCTCATACCTCAGTCTTCCGCTGTCCTCTCCGTTTATTTCTATAGCCTTATACTTTGTATAAATCAGCTGCGGAACCGTTTTAACCGTGCCGCCGAAATCCTTTTCCGCGTTTTTAAACCCTGTCACAATAAGCATAAGCTTCCCCGAATGTGCGCTTGACTTGCTGAATTCTATGGAATAAAGCGTTTTATCCTCGTTAAAGCCCTGACTTACGATTTTACAGAGCGCATCCGGGTCGGGAACATCATATCCTATCTGCAAAAGCTCCTCTGTCGTATACAAATCCGATATATCCTCATAGGGAATCGTATCTCTTATTACCTTTTTTACCTCTGCGCCGAGAGAGTCGATATCAAGCTTCACATTTCTAAAAAAGTCCTCGGACAGATAAAAGCACGGCCGCATAACACGGGTGTGTCCCGACAGATACCCGAGAGCCTGTGTATTCGACAGGAACACTATCTTCCCGAGCTGCCCGGCAGTGTGAACCCTGACCGCTGCGACAGTGTTTTCCGCAGCGGCGTTCGGCGTTCTGAGGTACCAAAAGCCGTTTGCCGCAAGGGGGGTCTGTCCTACATTATGAACGGAATATCCGATTCTGTCCGAATATTCGATATATTCACGGCCGGACAGCAGTGCATATTTTGTTGTGACCGACGCCGGTGTAAAGCCCTTTGCCTTTTCAAAGTGCCACTCATGCTCCGTTACATATTCGCCTACATTCGCATCAATGACCGTACTGACAACCTCATCGGAATTTATGAAATTTGCCGTTGAACCCTCTGCAGACGGATTCCACCAGTTATGCTCATCTTCGGCATCCGCAGACCAGCCCCACGGCTTTTTTTCAATGTCGGCATAGTTATAAAAGTCAATACCTTTTCCCGAATCCAGCGCACCTATCCCCTTCGGAACTCCATATTCCGCCAGGACAAAATACTCCTTCTTCTCCGCATCGGAATCATACACGTCAATCAGCACATATTCCTGACCGCTGACGCTGCTGTCCGCAGGCTTGAACTTAAACTCCGCCGGTGATTCGGCAATGGGCGAAGCCGGCATTGATGAAGATACCGCTGCGGAATAATCTATATTCTTACTGTCCGCAAAAGCCGCACATGAGATTCCGCATACAACCGCCGAACAAATTCCGCATACCAATAATTTTTTAATCGTTTTTTTCAATCTTGGTCACCTCTCTTATTCTATTTACTACCGCACAAGCAGCAAATCCATAAACAGCGATATGTTCTTCGTTTCGCCTATACCGCCGCCGCACTCTATCCAACCTCGTCTGCCGCCGCCGTCGTTATCGTTGATCAAAAATGAATATCCGAGCCTGTCTCCCTCCTTGGGATTTTTGCCTTCGCCTATTAAGGTTTTCCATGGGATTTTTACTTCATAATCAACTCTGCTGTTTTGTTTTGTAATGCACACCTCCGCATCCTTACACGTTCCGCTCGGTATCTCGTTGTCCACCGACAGCGTTCTGAACGCCTCTGCCCCGGTCGGCAAAAGCCCTATGCAGATTTCGTTAAAGGTTGTTCCTGTCTGACCAATGACCGCCTCGCCTTCTTCTCCGTACATAACGCCTATCTGCATACTGTCGCCGCGCCACATTCCGCCGCCGGTTTCGTTCTGGAAAAATACATCATCGTTTACTTCGGCGCACATATAGAAATTCTCTTCATCCCACATAATCACCGAGCGTCCCGACAAATCCTCCGCGCCGTGCCAGTCATAAATCTTCCTGACCTGATCTGCGCTGTCCGCATACATGGCTGCATTCATATTCCACTCTCCGCTCTTTATCGTTCCGTCAATTTCGGGCTTGCTCTCCGCATAAACCGCAACCGTTGTATCTACGCTTTGGGTATAGGCATACTTCTCGCCGTTATCAAGCTCTATCTCATATTCAACGGTGTTTCGCCCTTTTCTTGTAATATCCGGAAGATAAAGCGTTATTCCGCCCGTTGTATTTCTCGGAATGACGCCGAGCTTGATCTTTCCCATGTTTGAAAACGAGGACGGACTTTTAAAGCTGAGCGTTCCGCGAATGGGTCTGCTGTTTGACAGGTTTTCCACCTCCACCTGTGCCTTCCACGCATTTATGTTTGACGGCGAAATAAGCTCCAGCTTCATGCTTGGCTTTACCGCAACCGCCGACCTCACTGCCACATCAAATTTCTGAACCGTACGACCGCCGCCGTCCTTGATGCTTACCGTTATATAATAGGACTCGTCAAGGGGTGCGCTGTTTTTAAATTCAACGCAGCCGCATCCGTCCTCAAAATTTTTCACCTCTGTGATTTCAGCGCACAAAGGTGCCTCTGCCGAAATCACATACTCCCGGTCGGAGCAATTGACAATATCTATTTTGGCGGTATCATTCTGCGCTGTGCTTATTTCAAATTTATCGCAGTCCGTCAAGGCACCGCTTTCCGTCAACTCAACATCGCTGATATCACCCAAAAGATATATCGGTCGGTCGTCAACGTTAAATTTAAACACGCCGTCTTCACCGTAAAGCTCGGTTGAATTTCCGAGATAGTCATACATTGTCACCTTGTCTGTGCCAAGCCGCATTGTTACGGTCTCGGGCTTATCCACCGTATAGAATGCCAACAAATCCCTGCCGAATTTCTCGCTTTTAAATCTTGAAATATACAGGTTTTCATCACCGGGGTCATAAATACCCGACGGCTCGCAGTCCGCCATAAGATAATTCATTGCCGCAAGTGCCAAATACGACTTCGTCGGAATCCAGCACTTTCCGCCGTATCTCTCACAGCCCGCTGCGCCGCCCGACACCATGCCGAACTGATCCTCGCGGTCGGTCAGGATTGTACCTTTTTTTTCAAAATTATAAAACGAATTTATCGTAAACAAATTTCTCGACTTAAAGTGGATATTTGTGTGTTCGTTCAGTATCCCCTTATTCTTCTCGGTTACGACCGTTGCGTCCGCTGTGGTATAGCCGACCTCGGTGTTCCAAAATTCCAAATCCTCCGGCGCATTATATTCTCTCGCCTTGCTTTTATACCTCTCCACAAGCTCCGCCTTTTTGAGCTTTTCGGGCGACATATTGGAATAGGCGTGAAGGGATACCGCGTCCGCGTCCTTTAAAACGCCGCCCGACAGTGCCTGCTCAAAATATTTCATTCCGCCGGTATAGGTCTGAGTGTCATAGTCGGAGCTGAGCCAGGTCAGAGCCATCACCGCAACTCTTGCATCCGGGTCCTGCGCTTTTATCTCCTTTGCGGCTATATTCGCCGCTTTGGCATATTTGTCCCCCGGCTGCATAAGCGGATTAAAGGTTTTTACGTTCGGCTCGTTCCATATTTCGTAAATATCCACCGAGTCCTTAATCTGAGATACCGTATACCGTATAAAATTCTCCCAGCCGGCATACTGTTTTTCGTTTGCCGGAATTTCAGTGTTGTATGCACCGCTCAGATACGCCGTGCTCATGCCCGAAAATATCGGCATTATCTTCAACCCGTTTTCCATCAACTGTCTGTAGACCTCATATACGGGATGATTTTGAAAATCCAACGCCCCCATTGTCTTCTCCATGTCCTTCCAGGAAATATTGCATCTTATTCCCGGCAGATTGCCCATCTTCAGCATCTCAACGGCACCCGAAACTCTGCTTTGGTCATAGCGTTCCAGATGCGCCGTAACATATACGTCGTTATTCGGCCGCCCCTCGGGATCGGTTTTTATTATCGCCGTATCAAACAAGTCAAACTCCGACACAACATTTTTCGACGGGATTTTTATCTCCGTCTGATAGCGGTACATATCGCACCGCTCCACGCTGCCGAAATCCGTGTCGTACTCCAAAATCTCATTCGGAGCGATCGTAATCTCCTTTGTTTCTTCAAACGCCTTTACATATTCATCGCTGACCAGTCTGTGCGTCACCTGCGCGGAAAGGCTCTCGTCTGTGGTGTTCTGCAGCCTGTTATGCATAATCTTATTTTCGTCAAACCACCTGTATGTATTTCCCACCGCATCTGTTGCGGCGGACGCATATATCGGATTTGCACCCGCTCTGCGTCTTACGCTTATACGCTTGATCGCCATTGACTCGCCCGATATTGATGTTGCCGTTGCGGAGCTTTTTTCCTTAATGGAAAGCATAATATCGTGTCCGTCCGCACCGCCGCCGAACGCCGCATCATACAGCGTAAACCTCGCGGTTTTCCATGTTTTTTCGTTATTTGTGTATATGGTCATTACTTCGTTCTTGCCATATTCCTTTGAATCGTAGTATATCCTGAAAAACCCCTTGCCCGAATCGAAGTAGTCAATTTCCACATCGTATTCCGAGCCGTCAAAGACTTCGCCTTTAAATTCCTTTGCCAGATCAAAATATATATACGCCTTTGCTGTTCCCTGAAGCTTATCCATAAGCCAGCAGCTTTCGCCGCCGCGGCTTGCAACGTTAAAAGCCTTGTCCGTACCGGGTTCGATGAGTGAAAATCCCTTCTGCAAAAGCGACTCTCCCAGATACGCCTCGGCAACGCTGCTGTCGGGATTCAGCTTTATTTTGTCCTCCGCATATACGCCGTCCGACTTCATGCCGCTCGTCGCCAGCACTGCCGCCAGCACGAACACAGCAAGTCTCATAATCCGTCTGCCGCCGAAAAGGTTTTTATTCATAGCCGTAAACCTCCTTGAATTCCGATTATTCGCTTATTTATATATAAACATCTGCTTCAGTGTAACTGCGCTGTTGTTCGTGATAACAACGGAACAATCATCCCTCGAAAGCTTGTATCCGATTATGTCCGCCGCCGTGCCGGAATAAATGTTCTCACGGTCAAGCTCCTTATCGTATACCGTTATGCTCAATGCGGAGATATTGCTTGTTTCGTTGATTATGCCTGCCGCTGCGTTGCCTATGCCGTAGCAGCCCTGATAGAAATCACCGTTTATTGCGTAGGCATAGGTTTTTGTAAGCTGATGGTATATCGCTCTCCAGCTGTAGGTGTTCGATTCGTCGCCGTAATACCAATTTCTGCTCGGGTCTGTGTACTGTGTGTCACTGTACGGCATAAACGTCATAGTCTCTGCGTCAAACATCTTCACAACGGCAACTGCCGAGCCTTCGTTTATCCCTCCGTCAACCCTGGCTAAATCGCCGCGCTTCAGCTTCGCAGCATCATAGACCGCCGAATCCTCGAGTATATACGATATTTCCGCACCGCCGCTGTAGCCGTTTATCCGCTTGCAGGCATTTCCGTCGGCGTCCAACGAATCGGATATACAATCAAACATAAACACCGTATCATCAGCCTCAGCCGGCTCCCTCTGCATAACCATTGCACAAGCCGCATAGCTGACGGAATTTATATAATATGTTTCCATATAATAGGTGTGGTCACCCATGAAGTTGTAGCTTGTTCCGTACATGCTTGCATCGTCCTGCTTCGTGCTTCCCTTGACCTCAATCAAGCCCTTTTCGTTTACCTTCGGAACGATAAAATATACCGTTGAGCCGTCATACGGGTCGGCGAGGTCAAACCTCTTTGCTCCGGGCAGATACCTGACCGCACGACTTCCGTCCATTCTTCTCGAAAGCGTCGAATCCGCATCCTCCGCACCCGGGTTATATGTATCTATTTTGTTTATCTCTCCCTTTGAATTTGTCGCAAAGCGAATGACCTGTCTCTGCGGACAAACTCTTGTGTCATAGTACACGGTATTTCCGGGGATCGCATCGAACATCTCTTTGTAATCCTCAGCCTTATACATCACCCCGTCTATATTCACCCTGTCCGCTATCGGATACGAATGGAACTTCTTATCCGTCATGTATAGGTCTATGGTATACTTCTGTCCGAAGACATTTCCGTCACCCGTCGCTCCCCTAAGGTAGCCAAGCTGCATATCCCCGGTATTCAAATCGGCAAAAACTATCTCGCCGAAAGCGTCCGTGTAAAATCTTCCCTGTTTTCCGACGGTCAGATAAGTCAATATATTTTTGTACACGGTCTTATCTGCCTTATATACCTTGCTGTCGACTGTGACCTCACGCTTTTCCGCATCCGCAGCGGTTATTGTCCCCTCAACAAATTCACCGCATATCACGATTTCTGCCGCAAGCCCGTCCTCGGAGCTTGCAATGCTGAGCGAAATCGGGAAGGCTGTCGGTATTTCGGCACTCTTTCGGCGCGCGTCCAGTATTCTCAGCGTTTCGCATTCCTTGACCGAGACAGGCACTGCATCGTCATAATAGCTGAAGAAAATCTTATTTACGCTGTCATAGCCGCCTGCCGTGAATGTTCTGTAGCTGTTTATGATAATAATATCCGCCGCACCGCCGCCTGTTGAAATAAGCTCAATCGTTCCCTTTCTATCCTCCGAAATAAACTCGTCCGCAACATCCGAAATCCTTCCGCCGAAGCTTCTGCCGTTGAGTATTACGGAAGCACCTCTCTGTGCCGACACACGCTTTACGGAGTTCGACTCCTCCGCAGGGTAATATGTAAATGTATAATCTTCGCTGTCAAAGCCCTTGAGCAGCCCGCCCTCTATAAGCGTATATTTGTCTTTTCCGTTTGTCTCTGCGTAAATTAACAGGCTTTCGCTGTCGGACTTTATATAGACAAAATCAATATTCCTGCCAAATAATCCGTCTGTACCGACACCCTCGTCCAGGATGTAGTCCTCTCCGTCTATAACGGCTTTGTCTTCCTGTGTAACCACTGTGTCATCTATGCTCCTCCCGTAAACGGAGCAAAGCCTTCCGTCCGAAATATACACGTTGTGATACAGCGAAAACAGCGTTTCCTTGTCAGTTACCTCACCCTTGACTCTGCCGTCCTCGACTCCCGTTTCGTATACCATCGGTATCGACATTGTGCGATATACCATAAGGATAACCTCTCTGAGCGACAGTGCCTCGCTGTTTTCGGGGTTCACATCAATCCCGATGCGCTGCGCCGTGCGGATATATCCGCTCATAGAATCGCCTGCCGACATCCCGGCGTATTCCTTATACCCTGCCGCAGTGACAAGAATCTTGCACGCCTGCTCATAGGTGATAAGGCCGTCCGGCTCAAAGGCTCCGCCGCCGCTGCCGCTTATATATCCGCCCTCTGCCAAAGCGTTTATCGACTTTGCCGCCCAGTAATTCGGATCTACATCCCAAAAATACCTCTCGTCACTTCCGCCAAGCCTCAACGCCTTGGAAATTATCCACGCAAACTTCGCTCTGCTGACCGATACCGATAAATCGTCGGTCGTCTCCGTTTCCGCAATGCCGAGCCTGTTTAGTATATACCGCTCCTTTTCACATTCTGCCGCACTCGGCTCTGCATTTACAAGCATGACACTGCTCAGAATCAGGCAAATGCACAAAAGTATACTTATTCTCCTTTTCATAGCCTTATCTCCCTTCGTCTGTATTCCCACCGCAGATAGTGTTATATATCATTTTTGCCGTCTCTGCCCTTGTGGCTCCGCTTCGGGGATTAAGGTTCCCCGATTCATCTCCCGAAATTATGCCTGCCGCAGATATTTTTGCGACCGCCTCTCTTGCATAGTCCGAAATATCCCCTTCGTCATTGAACCGACGGGCGGCACCGCTCTTTAAGCTTGTTTCCGTACATTCCGCGGCACGCATAAGCATCACGCATACATCCTGTCTTGTGATCCTCTCGTTTTTTCCGAATATATCAGCAGAAACTCCCTTCGTAATTCCTGCAATATATGCGGTTTTAATATACGGATAGCTCCAATCCTCATATGCCACATCCGTAAACGGCAGCTCCTCTCCGACCAGGTTCATCTCAAAGGCAAGTACAAGCATTTTTGCAAATTCCTCTCGTGTAACATAATCATTGGGGCAAAACAGCGTATCGCTTTTCCCGTTGATAACTCCCTTTTTACGCAGAGCGGTGACTGCCTCCTCTGCCCACGGCACCTCCGATATATCACTGAAAACGTTTTCCTTCGGCACCTCGGCAGGCTCTGTCAGAACCTCCGTTCCTCCGTAAGAATTCATCGGCACATTTGTCGCCGCACCCCCGCGTGAGCCGCCTCCGCCTCCGCCGCCGCTCGGCTTGCTTTCCGGTTCGTATTTATCGATAAACCGCTTTAAATCCTCAATCGACGAAAATATGCTTTTGTTCGCAACTGCCGAAACGAGAGAGCCTGTTATCTTGGATTTTTCAATTCCTATGTAATCGCCAAAGGTCGTCAGGACCTCCTTTATGACCCCTGTTCCGTTGTTGTGCTCAATATTTCCGAGGATAACGGCGTCTTTGAGCCGCATTTCATAGTCGGAGCGGCTTTTCATACCTCTGTCGGTCAAAGCCTTTGTTATATACGATGAAAGCTCGGCACCGCAGAATTTCTCAACCCCGACGGCATCCAAATCCATATAGCGTTTATAAAGGTCGATATCATCAACCAATCCGCCGTTGAACAAGTCAATCATTGCCGTACTTCTCAGAAATCCCTCCGCAGACTCGAGATCCGTATTTTTAAGCTCTCTCAGGCTGTTAAAAATAATTTCGGAAACCGAAGCCATATCCGTCCGAGTATATATCTCCTCCATAAGCCCCAAATCCTCTGCTCTGCCCTCGAGCATCTCGTATACCGCAGCTACGCTCTCCGCCGCTTTTAACTCGGCAAGCGCCGCAGAGAATTTTTCTCTGTCCACATACTTTATATCTCTTTCGATTACATCGGGAAGTCCTGCACACGCAACGTATGCCTTGTACAGACCGCCCTCCTCGAGAGCAAACTCAAACGAATAGCTTCCGCTCCGATCAACCGAACCCTCTCCGCAGAACACGATAAGCTCTCCGTCCTCCTCGAGCCAGCGTTCCTCATCGAATATGCTGTCCGAGCTGCGAACCACAGTGAGCGTTATCGCATCCCCCTCTTTTGCGCCATCGATAACTCCGCCGATACAGATTCCGCCGTCATTTAAAAACTCCGCACCGCCGTCGGTATCCGCCGCATATCCGCACATACCGGTAAAGCACAATGCCGCAAGAATACCTGCCATCCTTTTCTTAAACATGAACCTCATCCCTTTCTTTGACCTTCGCTTCAAAATCTCTCTTTATCGAATACCGATTATTGTATTGTCTGCCGAGGCCGTCCGCCCGCCGAACAAAATACACATACCGTGTTTACGGATAAAATTATATTAATCGGCATCTGCGGACTTCCCTCTCACAAAGTGTTTTTCACGTTCTCAGTATACATTAATTGCCCAAATAAATCAATGTAATATTCTGTCATATACAACTTGCATAAAATTATTAATATTTTCAATCACATTATATTACACTTGACATATCAAGCGCAAGATTGTATAATATTCATATAACAGACTAAATTCTATGATTTGAGGTGATATCATGCCCGCTCAGGACATAGCACGCAGACGTATTATATCGATTAACGTTACTTTTTTTACCGTTTACCGATTTTTCTCATTGCACTCCCATGTAAACACCACATACACCGGCTATCCTATTGCAAAATTCAGCCTTCTCCTTCAAGGTACCGGCCGCTTTTGCTTCGGCAGCAATGAAGTTACAATTGTCCCGGGGGATTTGATCTATATCCCGCCTTTTGTGCCGTACACATCCTACTGGAGCTCTGTTCCTTCCGTATCGGATGAAATTGAATTTTATGTAATAGAGTTTGATATTGCAAAGTTCAATCCCGCCGGCTATGATCTGCAAAAAATCGAAAAATTCCGTGACCGCAATATATTTGATAAGCTGTATAAGGTTTCGGGCGAAAGCCGTGATTTTGCTTCAACCGGCATATTTTACGATATATTTCAAACCATGGCAGACCGGCTCATTCCGACAAAGAATAAGGACCTGTTCAAGATCCAGCCCGCACTGGATTATATCGAAGAAAACCTGACCCGCGACTTTTCTGTTCAGGACTTGGCAAGGGAATGCAGCTTCAGCGAATCACACTTTTATACCCTGTTTAAAAATCTTATGGGCTGTTCGCCGATTGAATACAAAAACACGCTGCGCACACAGCAGGCAGCCATTTACCTGCGTCACGGATACACGATTGAGAAGATCTGCGAAATGCTTAACTTCTCCTCCTGCTCTCATCTCCGCAGCACCATAAAAAAATACACGGGACAAAATCCGTCCGATCTTAAGGATGTGAAAATATAAACAAAAGCCTTTATGTCCGTGCATTTCAAAAGCCTCTGCGCCGAACATTCGGCACAGAGGCTTTCCTGTGTGACAATATTAAACTTTATCTCTAAATCCAAAGGCCGCACCGTCAGGCAATAATACGCCTCGAAATCCTCCGCTCAATATCCGTACCTTTCTCGCTTATCCGAAACAAGACAGGCACCGTTATCGATAAGTATCGAAGCCCCGGTAACAGATGCCGCAGCATCAGATGCCAGGTAGATCACCGTTTGCCCAATCTCCTCTATCGTTGCCCATTTTTTCAGCGGAACCTTATAATACGTTTCCTCCTTATTATCCAGCCGTGCCGCCCCGGTGTCCGTCCAGCCCGGCTCAATCGTATTTACCCGTATCCCGTATTTTGCCAGCTCTATCGCCGCGTGCCTCGCCACCTTCTCTGCCGCAGCCTTTGCCGAGGCATATACAGAGACATCCGCAAAATGTGCAACGGCGTTATTTGAGGATATTAACACAATACTCCCTTTTATGCCCCTATCCGCCATGACCATTGCGGCACTTTGAATACAAAAGAATGCCCCTCTGTAATCCACACTGCATATCTTGTCAAACATCTCGGGTGTGGTATGCAGAAAATCCGATTTTTCGGTTATTCCGGCATTATTTACAAACAGGTCAAGCCTCGAAAATTCCGCCGTAACCTCAGCAAACATTCTGTGTATGTCCTCAATTTTGCTCACGTCCGCCCTGACAGCCAACGCTCTGCCGTTATACTTTTCTATTTCTGCCAGAGTCCTTTTCGCCCCGTCCGCGCTGCCGCAGTACGAAAAAGCAACGTCATAGCCCGCCTTTGCAAGCTCTGTCGCAATTCCCTGACCTATTCCCGTTCCTCCGCCCGTTACAAGGGCAACTCTGTTATTCTTACCAGCCATAATTCTCCGCCATTTCCTTATAAAATTCATCAAACAGCCTGTCAAAATACTCATCCGTGTCATACGACGGTGCCCTGCAGTAATCAGATGCAATAATTCCTCTGCGCTTTAGTATACGCTTTTCAAATGAAATAATCTGCTCTACGTTCTGTCTGATATGGTTAAGCATCGGAAGCAGCCCGTTATGCAGCTTCACCGCCTTTTCTCTGTTTCCGTTTACATAGCTATTGTATATATCTAAATACACATCGTACATCGAGCAGCCCGGCATCGCCCCGATCGCACCTCTGTCCATACACTCGATAAGCTGAAAGCCTGCGTTGCCGACAAAGATTTTCATTGCTCCGCCTGTCAGCTTCATCAGGTTTGTCACATACGGCCCGGCAGGCTTACATTCGATTTTGTAATATATCATATTCGGACATTCCTTCTCAAGCCTGCAAAAGGTTTCCGGCGGTATTGCCACGCCTGTCTGCTCCGGCGCATACTGTGCCATAATCGGAATCTTCACCGCTTCGGCTATTGCCTTCATGTGCTCATACAGATATTTTGCGCCCGGCTTCAGAAAAAACGGCGGCAGAAGCATAAGACAATCCGCCCCGGCCTCCTCAAAATATTTCGCACGCCTTACGGCGACCTCCGTTGAATGGTCGGTGACCGAAATTATCGTTTTTCCCCCTGCCTCTTTTGCGGCATTGATTGTCACCTGTGCCATCCTTTCGCGCTCCACGTCGGTCAGCTTGTAGTATTCACCGGCAATGCCGAAAAGCGTCACCGCTCCGCAGCCGCCCTTTATCAGCTGCTTTGTCAGATTTTCAAGACTTTGATAATCCACCTCGCCGCTGTCCGTAAACGGCGCGGCAATAATGGGACAAATCCCTTTAATTTCCGTTAAATTTTTCATAATCGTTCTCCTTTATTCTTTATACTGCATATATGTAAGGTCACAGCCCTCGTCCGCCTGCGTAACGTTATCTATAAAATTGCGTACAAACCCGCGTTTTATATCCGGATGCTGCTTCGGTACAAAATTCTTCAGTCTTTCCTTCATCTCCTCCTCGGAAATCTCAAGCTCAATCAGGTTGTTATCCACATCCAGATGAATAATATCACCGTCACGAACCGCCGCAAGAGGACCGCCCACAGCACTCTCCGGCGCAACGTGAAGCACCTGTGTTCCGAAGCATCCGCCCGACATTCTGGCATCCGTTATGCGTACAAAATCATTTACACCCATCCTGTTAAGCTTCGGCGGAAGCGGCATAAAGTTTCCGTTTTCCGGCATACCGGGTGCGCCTTTGGGTCCGTAGCCGCGAAGCACAATCACCGTATCGGGCGTCATATCCGAGTTCTCATCAAGGAGATATTTCTGACATTCCGTCAAATCGTCAAACACCTTGGCTCGGCCTCTGTGATTTAGCAGATGCGGACTTGCGGCGCTGCGCTTTATTACCGCTCCGCCCGGCGCAAGATTTCCGTACAGAACCGCAATTCCGCCCTTGTCCTCAAGGGGATTGTCCAGCGGTCTTATTATATTCTTATCATACGGAAGGTCTATATCTTTAAGATTTTCGGCAACCGTCTTTCCGCTGACAGTCAGGCAGTCACCGTATAACATTCCCTCCATTTCCTTCATCAATGATGCTACGCCTCCGGCATTGTGGAAGCCCATGCCGACATTTTCCGTCCCGTGAGGCTTGACATTGACAAGCACCGGTGTTTCCTTGCTTATTCTTTCAAAATCATCAAGCCGCAAATCAATATTTGCACGTCTTGCTATTGCAATTAAATGAATAATCAGATTTGTCGAACCTCCCGTTGCCATCAGTACACGGATTGCATTTTCGATTGACTTTTTATTGATAATATCAAGACACTTTATGTCATTTTTGACAAGCTCCACCGCTCTGCGTCCCGTCTCCTCGCTTATACGCATTTTCTCTGCCGAAACCCCGAGACACGATGCCGAGTTCGGCAGTGCTATGCCTAACGCCTCCGTCACAGTCTGACAAGTGTTTGCCGTCCCCATAATAGGACACGCTCCGGCGCTTCCGTAAAGACAGCCCTCATGCTTCGTCATTTCCTCCAGCGTTATCTTCCCCGAGGTGTAGTCGTTGTATAAGTAAAAGCTGTCCGTTCCGCAGGCAAGAGTCTTGCCCTTGTAGCTTCCCGGAAGCATTGCTCCGCCCGGAAGATATATCGTCGGCTTATTCGCCGAGGCTGCCGCCATAAGCTGTGCCGGGACGTTCTTGTCACAGCCGCCGATCAGCACTACTCCGTCAAAGGGATGCCTCTCAATAAGCTCCTCCGTAGTAATCGATAAAAGGTTTCGATAAATCAGGCTTGATATATCAAAAAACACCTCGCATATTGACATGGTATTTACCTCAAGCGGAAATCCTCCCGCTGCCCATACTCCGCGCTTTACCGCCTCAGATAATTGACGGAAGTGTATATGCCCGGGGTTGGTTTCCGCCCATGTGTTGATTATTCCGATAATCGGCTTTTCTATATCCGCATCGGTATATCCCATTGACTTTAACAATGCGTTTCTGATAAGACCCGTTCTGTCGCCGCGCTTTTTCCATGAATCCGAATAATTATTTTCCATAACAGCCTCACTCACTTATTATTTTTGTATGATTATATCACACGCACCCCCGCAGGTACAATACACGCATTTGACCAAATTGTTGACAAATTTGACATTCTGTGATACCATACAGTTATTAAAACAGCAACGGAGAATCGGATATGGACTATATAGAAAAACGCTTTTGCTACACTGTACCTGCCGACTTAAACTTATATTACTGCGGCAAAAGAATAAAAACAAAAAATCACAGCTACGGTCCGCAGGTACGCGATCACTTTTTATTGGTTTACATAAAAGAAGGGAATGCTATCCTTTCTCTTCGCAATAAGCATTATACGCTGTCCTCGGGTCAGCTTCTTTGTATGTTCCCCGGCGAAAAAATATATTATACGGCGACCGAAGGCAGTCTTTGGAGCAATCTCTGGGTCGGAGTGTACGGTATTCATGCGGATTACTATTTAAAAAATCTCGGTATTACACGCAAATACCCTGTTTACAATTGTCCACAGCCCGATGAAACAGAAAAAATTATCGATGAAATTATTGAAGCTGCGGAAATAAACAATGCTTACGGAAAGATAAAAACCATATCAAGGCTGTACGCTTTCTTCGCCTCGCTCCATAGCTGTTCTGCCGAACAGTTTTCCGACATTGCGCCTGTCTGGGATATTCACGGCAGCGACACGCATGAAATCACATATCTGTCCGACAATCTTTATATAAGAGAGGCCGAGAACTATATCCGCTTTCATTACGACAGCGATATCAGCATACACTCGCTTGCAAATACGCTTAATCTCTCAACGGAATATTTTTCCCGACTGTTTAAATCGGAAACAGGCATAACTCCGCAGAAGATGATTATAAAGTACCGCATCGAAAAGGCATGTACCCTGCTTAAAAGCACAAGCCTTTCTATCGCCGAAATCGCCCATTGCGTGGGCATCCACGATCAGCGGTATTTTTCAAAGCTGTTCAAGCTGAATAAGAATTGCTCACCAAGCGAGTATCGCGGCAAGCATCCGCCGATAAGATAAGTACATCAATCCTCGAAAAGCCGTGTATTCACAACCACCGTTGACAGCAAGAGAAACCGGCAATACGCAGGCAAAAGCCAAGCGTGCTTCAGAGCCTCGGTTTAAATCAAGGGCATACCGTTTTTTGCGGTATGCCCTTGATCTGTATATACATAAATTTTCATTCAAGCTATATTTAAAATCTGGGCTTGGATTATAATGTATATTTATGGGTATAATAACAAAAAGCCTTGAAAGGATGCTGATACAATGCACACTATTACAAACGAAAGCATAAACGGATTTAAGCTGTATCTTTATGAGGAGGAAAAAAGCGAAAACACCATAGACAAATATATCCGCGATGTTCGCTGTCTTAGGGAATGGCTGGGCGAGGACACTCTTGACAAGCACGCACTTCTCGGATACAAAAAGGCTCTGTGCGAAAAATACGCTCCCCGAAGCGTAAATTCCGTCTTGTCGTCCTTAAATGCCTTTTTTGAATTTTTGAACCGCCACGATCTGAAGGTTAAAATCCTGAAAATTCAAAGGCAGATATTTGCGGATAAAGAAAAGGAACTGACAAAGGCAGAATATGAAAGACTTCTGACGGCGGCTAAAAACAAGAGGAACGAAAGACTTTATTATCTGATGCAAACCATAGGAAGCACCGGGATCAGAATCTCGGAATTAAAGTTCATAACCTGCGAAGCCGTAAACGCAGGCTGCGCCGTAATAAACTGCAAAGGCAAGCTTCGCCGTGTTTACCTCCCGAATCAGCTTTGCAAAATGTTGAAAGCGTATATCAAGACGCATAAGCTCAAAGGCGGCAGCGTTTTTGTTTCACGAAACGGAAACCCCCTCGACCGCTCAAATATATGGAGAATGCTAAAGGGCATCTGCAAGGACGCTCACGTTTCCTGCGGGAAGGTTTTTCCTCATAACCTCCGCCACCTCTTTGCGCGAACATTCTATTCCGTGCAAAAGGATATTGTTCGTCTTGCGGATATTTTAGGACATTCGAGCGTAAATACCACTCGGATTTATACTATGGAAACAGGCGAAATTCACCGCAGACAAATTCAAAATCTCGGTCTTTTAATATGCTGAATATATATACAACATAATTCAAATTATGTTGCTGAAAAATTTGGGGTACATATATTATGTTAATAATATTATAACAAATATTTTATAGTTTGTCAATAATTTCCCCAACATTTTCCATAGTACGTCATATTACAACAAAATAAACATCACACTTTGACCAATGCTGTAGTTTTCGTTTACATTGGTCTGTTTTGGTATATATTTTTAAATATAATACTCACATTCACGGAACAATCTAATCAATTTTGCGGCTCTGACTGTCGAATTTCATCGCCTTTGTTTTTTCTATACAACATAATTTGAATTATGTTG
>CACXES010000062.1 GCA_902766745.1 uncultured Ruminococcus sp. | reverse complement strand
TCGCCGTTTCCATCTACTACTCTGCCGTTTATATATTGTTTAAACATTTTAACAAACCTCCATTTAAAGTGTTCCTTTTGCACGCATCTGATTTTTGAAGCCTTTAAGCCCTGCTGCTCCTATAAATTTAGCATTCGCGCCAAGCTCAGCCTCAATTTCAAGGAAACGATTTCCTCTGTCGCCAATCGCACTCTCTCTGACAGAGCCTGCATTTATACCGACTGCATAATCGGCAATGGACGCACCCTCTCCTCTACTGTCGGACGGCATTACACCATAACCGAATTTGTATGCATATTGTATCATCTCGAACGCTTCAGAAATAGTTCCAACCTGATTTACCTTCAAAAGTACAGTATTTGCAGCATCTTTTGAAACTCCGTATGCAACTCTTTCCGGATTGGTTGTGAAAAGGTCATCTCCGACAATCTGAATACCGCTTTCCTTTGTCAAGGCAGCAGTTGTATCGTAATCATCTTCATTGAACGGATCTTCTATTATTACAAACGGATAATCGTTGATTATCTGCATATAATAATCATAAAGCTGTTCCTTCGTCTTCGGAGTTTTGTCAAACAGTCCGTAATACTTTCCATCCTCTTTATTATGATATGTATCTGTCGCAACATCCATCTGGAAGCCCATTTTGCCTTCGTAACCTGCTTCAGCTATTGTTTTGAGCATATCCTCCCATATCTCTTTGTCGCTGTTGTATATACCGGCAGGAACAGAGATAAAATCACGAATATTTGGCAGTCCTCCGAATTTTGCTTTCATTTTTTCCGCCCATCTGGTATGAACCTCCCAACAAGCGTAGGACGCATCCGAAAAACTGTCAAACCCAAATGCCATAACCGACATAGTCGGCTTTCCGCCCGGCGTGGTAATGCCTCCGCCATAGCGTTCATCTCCTGCGACCATCGCAACACCCGGCACGGGCAAATACATAGCATTTGCACCGCCTATGTGACGATAAAGCGGTATACCAAGAGATGCAGCCCCTGCTTTTAAGACCGCCGCAGAGGTTGCCGCCACAGCGTTTCCGCCCAATTTTATTTTTGCATCGGGACAAATTGCGAGTATTGCCCTATCAACCTCGGCTTGGTTTGCGGAATCCATACCTATAATGGCAGGGGCAATAATTGTGTTAACTCTCATCGCCGCATTGGTTACACCTTTGCCGCCGAATTTTTCTCCGCCGTCAAATGTAAAATCTACCTCATGAGTTCCCATAGATATACCCGATGTACACATTGCTCTGCCCTCGGCACCGCTTTCTGTTTTCACAACAACCTCTACCCCGGGCTTTCCTCTGTTGGTATATACCTGACGGGCAATAACAGATTTAATCAACGTTTCATTCATTTTTATCGTCTCCTATATATATAATTCTCAAATCAAGCGCAGAAACATTATCCATTGCCGCAACACCGCAATCAAGCCTCCACAGCGGCTCGCTTGTGCCATGAGTTTTTAATGCTTCTTGCAAATCAAGACCTTTTTCTCTTGCTTCTTTTACTGTATAACCGTCAACCACTGCCCCCGCAAGGCAAGGCGGTGCACCATCATATGCAAATCCGCCCGGTCCGTCCGTACCGTCTGTGTCAACGGCACCTATAACAATATTTTTACTTCCGTCAATCTTCATTGCTGCCGCAAGACAGTATTCCTGATTTCTGCCGCCTATGCCGCATTCCTTGCCGACCGTAACCAAATTCTCACCCGAGGACATTAAAACAACGGGAGCTGTGAACGGCTCACCAAGCCTTTCACAGCACAATGCCATATTTCCGTCAACAAAGCCCGCCTCTCTTGCTTCAGCCTCCATATATTCCGATAGCATTATGCAATTTAAACCTAATTCCTTTGCTTTTTTTCTGACAGACGGATAGACCGTTGAATCCTTAAAAATCAGGCCGAAAAAACGATAACCATATGATTCGTATTCATCAATGGTCATATTCTCGTTTTCCTCCGTACCGGATAAAAGATGTTTTTTAATGGATTCCGGTGTTTCATCCCATGCATCCCACTTTTTTATAATTTCTATACAATCTTTGTAAGTCGTGGCGGTAGCAACCGTAGGGAAAAAGGTGTTATGCTTAAGCATATCAAAATACGATACCCTAAGTACCGGCGTATTCATCTTTGACGGGTCTGCCGTAACCGTGTTCACAACAGTTGCTTTTTTCAGGAATCTTGTGATTCTTCCGCCCTTAAAACGGTCAATATGTGTCCGAATCGGATTTAAGTCACTTGTCGGCACACCCTTTTCAATCTGCATCATATGTGTGAACTTTGAAATATCATCAATAGTAATATTTCCTGCCGGGTATGTAAATAACGAACCGCATCCGCTTCCGAACACCGTAAAAATCAAATCTCTTTCATTGACCTCCGCCAGTAATCCCTCAATTTTTCTGCAGCCCTCAACACAAAATTCATCGGGGACGGGATGCCCCGCAAGAGTTACACCTATTTTCTTGCATATTATTTCCTCTCCATGCTTTCCGATTACATGACCGCCCGTTAACACATCTCCCAAGACTTCTTCAAAAGCAAGGGCTGCTCTCTGCACACCTTTTGCCGCACCTATCACAAATACTCTGTCATAATCCTCAAGATTAAAGCTTAGCCTTCCCGAGTGAGGGTCGCCTTTCATCTCAAAACCATTATTGTTTATTATTATTTTATTGCCTTTGAGTTGAATAAACTCTTTAACTCTGAAATACGGATCCAAAGAATCAAGCCCCGTATCTAAAAGCTTTGTTACAATTTCTCTGCCTGCTCTATTTCCGTGAGAAGTAAGTGAGTTTGTATTTTTGATTCTCATAGCCGCTCCTAAAACAAGATATTATCGGGGTCGGGCGCTTCGCCGCAGCATCCCTTAAGCCCGGAAATAATATCCATATCCTCCTTGGAAATTTCAAAATCAAATATTTCTGTGTTGGATTTAATTCGCATCGGGTTTGCCGATTTCGGCAAAGATACAAATCCCATTTGCAGACACCAACGAAGGCATAGCTGACCTATGGACTTATTATATTTTTCAGCTAAACTCTTCATTACGGGTGATGTAAATATCG
>CACXES010000061.1 GCA_902766745.1 uncultured Ruminococcus sp. | reverse complement strand
CGGGATTTGTCCGTATGCACCCCGGAAACCGTCAGCTAACAGTTGATAAGTAAATTAGTTCCTTATCACTGTTAAGCCAAGGGTTTGCGGCATTTCGGAAGTCTGTCTTTTTTCATACATTTCATGAGAATGTATGGGTGAATCTGATTAATTAGCGGTAATGACTTGAGAAACCATTTTCGTGAGCTCACGGAAATGGTTAGGTGAAGAAAGCTAAATAGAAGGGAGAAAATTAAAAAACTTGAAATCAGAACAAATGTTCGTTATAATATTACAAGACAATTTATCAATTTAAAATAGGGGTACAGAGCATGACTAATATTGAAAAATATAGTGAAGCATTATTTGAAAGAATTAAGCATGTAAATGAATATAATCAGGAATTCTGGTATGCGAGAGAGTTGCGGGAAGTTCTGGAGTACTCACAATGGCGAAGATTTTATGAAGTGATATCCAAGGCAATGAAAGCATGTGAATCCAGCGGTTATGAGGTTGATGACCATTTTGCCAACGTCGGCAAAATGGTATCTTTGGGAAGTGGTGCTGAACGTGAGGTTGAGGATTTCATGCTCACCCGTTATGCCTGCTATCTCATTGTAATGAATGGCGATCCGCGTAAGGAGGTAATTGCACTGGGACAAACTTATTTCGCGGTTAAGACCAGGCAGCAGGAATTGATTGAGGATTATGATCAGCTTAGTGAAAATCAGAAGAGACTCGCAATCAGAAATGAGATGAGGGAACACAATAAATCTCTGGCTGAAGCTGCACATATGGCAGGAATTGTTGAGCCACGTGATTATGCAATATTTCAGAACAGAGGGTATCAGGGTCTATATGGTGGCTTGGGAGCTAAGGAAATACATTCCAGAAAAGGTCTTAAAAAGAATCAGCAGATTCTGGATCATATGGGGAGCACTGAGTTGGCAGCTAATCTTTTCCGTGCAACACAGACAGATGAGAAACTTCGGCGTGATAATGTCGTCGGTAAGAAAGAAGCCGGTGATGTTCATTATAGTGTTGGCCGTAAAGTAAGACAGACAATAGCAGAGCTTGGTGGAACTATGCCGGAAGATCTGCCTACGCCGGAGAAGAGTATTAAACAGATTGAAAGAGGAGAATCTAAGCAAATTGAAAATAAGGGCAAAAAAACTGTCTGAAGTATTACCTGAAATACACCAGCGCCTGTAACGCTTTTGCTGATTGTCTTGAATGTGATAAAATGTTATAATACGAAGTGCTATTGCAATGATCATAAGGGAGCGATTATGGCAAAGATTGTTGAACAGGTTGACGTGAATGGAAACATTGTAAATGACTATGATACTAGCCTCTCAGTCAAGGCCCTTTTCGAAGTCATATCAAACTCCTTTCCGTCAATATATAAAGATGATGACGGCATGATTTGTGGAGAGATCAACGGAAAAGGATTTGCTATACGTGCTAAGAACATAACATATCTAGGACATCCACATCCTCTATACAAGAAACGTATTCAAATAGCAGGTGACCTGCAGCAGTTTTATCGCATTGCTTTGGAGAAAGGTAGGATACCCATCCTTTTGGGGGTTTATACATACGGAGACAATACGGTATTCTGTGACTTCAGCATTGAGGATTTTATTGATAAAAAAGCACATAATTCGTCAGCACATGTTTATACTAGTGATCTTTCGGCGGCAACAACAGATAACTATTATTATAAGGAAGATTATTTTGGTAATAGAATTACGGTATTCTCTAGGAAGGGAGTGCAAGTTTTCTTAAACGAAAAGTTAGGTATCCAGAATGATAAGAATGACAATGGTTCAGAGCAATACGAGTACCGTTTCGACGAAGATGAACTAAAGGTTGCCGAAGAACCATTTACGTATGGCGTTGATTTAGAAGTTGGAAAGATTAATAGAATTATTATGGAGTTTTTCCATACAACAAACAAGAAATGGTACGGGATTGATTGTTACAAAACAATGATAGAGGCAAACTACAGGAATAAATACCAACCCGAATGGCCCGGCTTCTTTCTTGAGTTTGAATTTGAAAGATATTTAAATAGCAATAATTATAATAGTATTATTCAATTTGCTCAGGATAAGAGAAAGAATGGAATAGATTTAGATCTGTTTTTCCCAACTTTGCGTATGTATGGTGACCTGAAGGCACATAGTAGCAATTCGCGTGGAATTCAAGGGAATGACTGGGAAACAGTATTTGGTTTGATTGATAGACCAACAAGAAACAACCATATCTACTATGTGGTGTGCGAGCACGACACTATGAAGGATAGCGAGTGCAATTACGAGGTGACATTCTTTTGGAATAAGGCTCAGGAAAAAGATAATCTGATGAGTTATTCGAAGAAAATGAAGAATAGCGTGGAACTAACACACGCATATATATTTGACATCAATAGGGAAAATAAGCAGTTCCTAAAGAAATTCGGGCAGGGAGTGAACAGCAACGGAAAACCCAGAAAGCCTAAAATAATGATTGAACAGGACAATTATTCGGATTTTCTTTTGGAAGAGAGTGCGTTATAGGCAAGCGGTAAGTAATATGAAAAAATTCAGGTTTATAGATCTATTTTCAGGAATAGGTGGCTTCCATCAGGCAATGAGAGCCTTGGGCGGTGAGTGTGTATTTGCATCTGAAATTGATCAGTATTGCAATGAGGTTTATTATAACAACTATGGTATATCATCAGATATCAATATTCGTGACGTTGATCCAAAAGATATACCAAAACATGATGTATTATGTGCTGGATTCCCTTGCCAAACTTTCAGTAAGGCAGGTAAGCAAGAAGGCTTAAAGGATCAGACCCGGGGGACATTGTTTTTCGAGATAGTGCGGCTACTCGAACATCATAAGACAAAATACATAGTATTAGAGAACGTTAGAAACTTAATTTCTCATGATCATGGTAGAACATGGCAAGTCATAAGAGACTGTCTATACGATCTTGGATATAGACTCACACCTGTTCCTTTGATCGTTAGTCCTCACCAGTTGGGAATACCGCAATTGAGAGAACGGGTTGTCATACTTGGTATTTATGATCCTCAGCACAGAGATGAACTTTTAGATATCAGTTTAGATAATCCTAAGTCCAAGGATGAAAACTCGATATTTGATATTCTTGAGAGCCATAGAGTGCCGGACAAATATTATATTTCGGATTATGAAGAGATGGTTCTTAATGCTTGGGATGAGTTTTACAAGGGAATAAAGGAGACCGTAATAGGTTTTCCAATTTGGTCAGTGTATTTCAATGAAGATCCTGTACCGAAAGATTTTCCGAAATGGAAACAGAACTTTGTGATCAAAAACCAAGAATTGTATCTGAACAATAAGGTATTTATTGATAAATGGCTTAAGAAGCACAAAGGATTAAAAGATTTTGCACCTACTCATACAAAGATGGAGTGGCAGGCTGGAGATAGCATATCGTCTATTTGGGATGGAGTAATCCAATTCAGGCCATCAGGCATTCGGATAAAAAAACCCACTTGCTTTCCGGCATTAGTTGCAATTGTTCAGATACCAATCGTTGGAAAATATAAACGAAGAATTACCGTGAGAGAAGCAGCAAGATTGCAGAGTTTTCCCGAAGATTTCGAACCATGCGATAATCTGCAGCAAGCGTATAAGCAATTTGGAAACAGTGTCAATGTTGAAGTTATCAAGTATTTGACCAAGGAGTTACTTTTGCACAAGTAGGAAGCAAAGAGAAATGAAAAACAAAAGGATCAATATTAGACCAACGACTAGTGTGTATGCGACATATAAAAATATTAAATATCGCCCATGGACTGCGGTTGCGGAGTTTGTTGATAATTCTACTCAGAGTTATTATAGTAATAAATCAAAACTAAAAACTCTTCCAACTTGGGATGGGTTAGATGTTGAAATACTATATGATAGGAATAGTTCCCGGGGTGATCAACTTACTATTACCGACAATGCTTTCGGAATGAACTTTGAAGATTTTAAGAGAGCCATTATTTTAGATAGTCCTCCAAAACGGGCTACAAGAAGTGAATTTGGAATGGGGTTAAAGACTGCAGCATGTTGGTTTGGTACAAAATGGAGTGTTGAGTCGACAGAATTGGGATCCTCAATTAAATACAAAGCTGAAGTAGATGTGGAACTGTTGCGAAAATATAAGAATGAGGAAATTATAGTTGAGGAAAAAGCGTGCGATCCAACTGAGCATGGTACAGTGATTACAATATGGGAGTTAAATAGAAAACTAGCACCCCGGCAAATAGGAAAAACAAAGGAACAAATTGCGGGGATGTATCGGGTTGATCTGAGACGAGGAGATATCAGCATTTTCTATAATGGTGAGGCGTTAGAATATACTGATCCGCCGGTGCTAGTAGAAGAATTGCCAGATGGTACAAAAAAGAAATGGAAGGAGAAGATTAAATTTAATATCCCGCATGAAGGAAAAGAGTATAGAGTAAAAGGGTTTATTGCTTTACGGGAGGAAGGAAGCACATCCTCTGCGGGTTTTACTTTAATGAGAAGAGGACGTGTTATTGTTGGTGGATATGATGATACATATAGGCCTGAAGAGATATTTGAAAAATCAAACTCGTTTGTGTATCAGAGATTATTTGGGGAGATTGAACTCAACAATTGGCCGGTTACTCAGACTAAAGATGCGTTTGACTGGTACAGTGGGTTGGAGGACAAATTGATAGACGAACTAAAGGAAATCTGCCGTGATTACATCAATAAAGCAAAGACATATCGAAAACCCAAAAAGATTGAAGTTAAAACATCATTAGATGAGGTGGTAAATAAGTTTGAGAAAGCTGGAGTGATAGATTCGCCTAGAACCACTTCGGTTAAAAGAAAAGTTGCAAAGGAAATAGAAACATCAAGAGACGTAGATTTAAGTGCGACCCAGAATAGCGATGAGGGAATTCGAATCGAAGGCTCTAATAGTAGAAGCATTAGTTATAAAATTGGAGGAAGACGATGCGTAGTGAATTTCGTTTTAAAAACAGATAATCCCTCGGCAAATTGGATTAATATTAAGCAGAGTCAAGCAAGTGAAGGAGAGTATATTATTGAATGGAATATCAAGCATCCATTCTTTAAACCCTATATTGACGATCCAGCGTTTCTAGCATTTATGGAAACATTTACTTTTGCATTTGTTTTATCGGAAATAGAAGCGTACAAGACATGTGTTGATGGAAAAATAAGCCCGAGTACTATTAGGATGAAGATGAACGATTATCTAAAATCTATCATTAAGGAACAATAGGCATGACAACGAATCTAAAAATGAATTACACACGAAACCAAGAAGAATCATGGACAATAAAGATGGATGGCAGTCATATAGATGTCATCAAAAAGAGTCTGGTTGCAGATGGTATGCCTGAAGAAGGTGTGAAGCAGACATTGAACAATGCTGCTGAAATCCTGAGTTATTGTCCAAATCCGCAGGGCGAGAATGAAGAGAAGACCACCGGAATTGTTATAGGTAAGGTCCAAAGTGGAAAAACTTCTAATTTTATAGCACTTACTGCATTAGCGTTTGACAATGGTTATAACATAATTACAGTTTTTGGGGGAACAAAAAACATACTTGTTACTCAGAATAGGACTAGAGTGGAACAATATTTTCAAAATTCAAGAGATGTTCTTGTTCTTGATAGCGTGAATTATAAAGACCGACTAAAAGCAACTGAGATAAAGCAATTTATTAGAATGGGGAAAAAAGTTGTCATAGTTGTATTGAAAACATCAGCGCAGATCAACTACATTAGAGAGAATATTTTCTCTGATATTGAAATTAAAGAATGGCCAACACTAATAATAGATGATGAGGGAGATGAGGCTTCGCTTAATGGATTAGTAAAGAAGAATAAAAAAACTGCAACATATAAAGCCATAGAAACACTCAAATTTACTTTGAGCAGGCATTGCTTTGTGTCAGTAACGGCAACTCCTCAGGCAAATATGTTAATAAGTGCGGTGGATGTTTTATCGCCAGACTTTGGCATTCTGGTAAACCCTGGAAAGGGATACTGTGGTTTAGACGTTTTCCATAGTTCCGAAAGGTATACCGTTACAATTCCAGACAGCGAGAGTACATTGTTAGACGAGGGCGTGCCAGAATCGTTCGTGGATGCGCTATCCATGTTTTTTGTAGCTTGCGGAATACAAAAGAAAAGATCTGGCTTGCCTGGAGAAAAAATATCGATGCTTATTCATCCTAGCCATTTAAAGAACGATCATGGCAAGGTTTTCTCAAAAGTGAAATCCATAGTTGACGAATGGAGGGATTTTTCGAGTAATAGTGAGGACATAGCATATTCGGAATTACAAAAAATACTATTGAAAGCATATAGCAGATACGCAGATGATGGGATTGATCACCTACCGGCGTTTGAGAACATAGAGGGAAACATAGTCGACGCTATAAACTTTACAGGAATGCATATTGTGAATGGTGATCACGTGTTGAACGATGCGGATAAATTCTATGATTATAACATTTATGTTGGAGGTTCGATGTTAGGTCGAGGACTTACATTGAAGGGGTTGACAATCACATATATCATAAGAACCCCGAAAGGAAAGTCAAATGTTGATACTACAGAACAGCGAGCCAGGTGGTTTGGATACAAAGAAAAATACTTGGATCTCTGTAGAATATATGCGATACCTAAGATTATAAGTGATTTTATGGATATACGTGATCATGAGGAAGATCTATGGAATAGTGTTCAACAGGCACATCTGCAGGGAATAGGGTTTAAGAATGTAGCAAGAATATTTACACTAAGTGATGGTTTGAATATGACAAGAGGAAATGTGGGAACAGCCTCACGATTCGAGTATAGTTTTTGGAATAAGCAAAGAATATTTCAGGATGTGCCCGAATACATTGATAATAATCTTACGATCATCAAAGAATTTAAAGAGAACCACGCTCGTGAGATCAAGGTGAAACACTATGGAGAAGGTGCTGGATATACAATAATAAGTGTTCCTTTCGACACTGCATATGATGAATTGTTGAGTAATTATATTTTTCCGAACGGATCGGGAGTTAATACTCCTATGTTACAAAGACTTAAATCATTAATGGGTTCAAAAGATCTAGCACCAGACATGGATGTGATATGGATGAGGGATGGAGAGATATCGGTGCATAGAATTGATAATGGGAGAATCAACAATTATAGTGTTGGACGTCGAAAGAATTATAAAGGTGATGATTATCAGTTCAAAAAGTATGACACAATGCAGTTGCAGATTCATATGATTCAAGCCAAGGATACTAAAGTGATTAGTCCTGCATTAACTTTATATGTCCCCGAACAGATTGTTGAAAAACTTACAAACCTTGTGATCAGAGAGTAGGTATGATGCTTTTTTGAATCATAGAGCACTGGGGTGGCATTATTGAAGATAGTTTTACTTTGAGTACATTCTGCCAAATAGTGATAGTGAGCAAAATGTATTAATTGGCAATCTTATGCCATTGGAAGTAGATTAAACGAAAAGTGTAGAAACAAATCATTATTTACTAAGAGAAAAACTGACCATAAAGGCTAAATAAGGAACTGGAGCTGATATGCAATGAGAATCAAGAAGGTTGAACTTAAATCTTTTAAGAGGTTTACACATCTGTTGGTTGAAGATATTCCAGAAAAAACGAAGTTAGTAGTTCTTGTTGGACCAAACGGTTCTGGAAAAACCTCATTTTTAGAGGCATTTAATCATTACTATAAATATTCTGGCTATGGCGAGGTTGGGGACTATCGTTATTTGAGCAAAGAAAGAAATATTGAAGAACAACAGCATAATGAATGGTATAAACTTGCTTCCCAAATGGTTGATGTTGATTTCTTTGATGCCAGTTTTCCAAAAAATGTAGGGCAAAGTACTATAAAAGGTCATTTTTACTTCCGTAGCGCCTATAGAAATGAGCCTGATTTTCAAATACATTCAATGCAAAGACAAAATGATCCCACGACTTCTATTCGCTTATCGACCCTTATACAGAATGATCAGACTGTTTCTGTAAACTATCAAAGATTAATTGCTAATACGATTTCAGGAGTTTTTGACGAAGAAAATAATCAGAAGCCCGTAGAAAAATTGCGGGACGAATTGACTGGAAAGATCCGTGACGCAATGAGTAGAGTTTTTGAGGATTTGATTTTTTCCTCACTGGGGGATCCTTTGAACAATGGGAGTTTTTATTTTTCAAAGGGGGTTATAAGGGATTTTCATTACAGAAATTTATCTGCGGGTGAAAAATCAGCGTTTGATTTGATTTTGGATATGGTCATCCAATCAAAGTATTATCCAGACGCAATATATTGCATTGAT
>CACXES010000060.1 GCA_902766745.1 uncultured Ruminococcus sp. | reverse complement strand
GCGAATAAGTATGTTATTGCTGCCGCTAAAATGCGGGACGGTACAAAGTATATATCAAATTCATTATTGGTGGGAGAGAACTTAGAACCAAGTCCGGGTGTTTGGAATCAAGCACCTGCCGGAATGAAAGAGTATGCGGATAAGACAGACAGATTATATTTAGACGCAGAGGGGTTGAACGGAATCGGTTATACTATGCTTGATTCGGATGAGAACAGCGTTTTATTACTGAGTGATTCGTTAGACCAAAAAGCAACGTATGTTAATCCGGAAGATCCTAACGGATTTTATCAGATTTATGATTCAACAGATGAAAATTCTGTGGCGTACTATATTAATCAAGACAAGTTTATCACAAACAATATTGTCCCGAGCGGCTATGAACAGTATGTGAATACAACGTTTTGGGAAACAGAGGCAGGATGCAAAGATGTAATGAGAAATGATACGGTTGATGCATCAAAGGTTGCGCTTCCGAGTATGACGGAATTGTATAAGTATGCAAATAAAATCGGTTATCGTGATGGTTCTGCAATTAGAACTAGAACTCCTGTAAATTCAGAGGACTCAGCAGGATACTTTAAATTTTTGCTTCCATCGGGAGGAATGCAATACCTCGCTCCGACTTCAACTTTTTATCAGTTTAGGGTTGAAACAAACATTAATAAGGAATTGTATAAGTATGTAAAGCTTGATGCAATCAATTCGGGTATTGATGCATTGAAAACAATTGATTTGCCGGGTATGTTAGATATAGAACAGGCAAAGGGGTTGGGGTATTCTGACGAAGAGTTAATCAAGCTCGGCTATTTTGAAAACAGAATTTATACATATCTTACAAATATTTCTTTATCGGGCAATAATTTGATAATTGATGTTGCGACGTCAAATCCGAAGGAGGATATAAATGCAAAAATGATTTGTGTGGTATTTGATTCGGATAACAGGTTAAAGCTTGTTAAGGACGCTGATGTAACGGTTTTGCATGGTGAAAGCAATATTGAAAAGACAATTGAACTTTCAAACGATATTGCCGAAACAGATAAAATTTCATTTTATTTATGGAAGGACACACAGAATATTTCGCCTATTTCCGCAAAAATTTTTAATGCTGAAAAGAATATGATTTCCGTTTCAACACTTGCGGCGGCAGAGTCAATTCCGTATAACAGCGAAATATTTGAGTATAACGGAAGATGGCAAGAAGATACAACCAACAACTGTATGGTCAGCAACTGGGCATATCCTTATATTGATTTTTCCGTAAAAGCCACAAATCTTGTTATTAACTTTGCTGATTCTAACGCAAAAGCGATAAAGATTTATGTAAACGGCAAAGAAGTATGGGCAGATGCACAGTCAAATGCGTCGAAAAAAACGGCACTTGATATTTCGGAATATCTCTCAAGTGGTGTAAGTAATGTAAGAGTTTTGAATAATGCGGAAATTTTGCAGATGAACTTTAAAGGTATTACGGTAAATAATGGTGCAGAAGTATTGAATCCTAAAAAAAGCAACGGAAATCTTTTGTTCATAGGTGATTCGATTTCGTCCGCTTCATACAGTTATACGTTTACAATTCCGTCAGCACTTGGTATGGACAATGCGAGAATTTCCAAATCGGGTATTGCATTCCTTGACGGAAATTACGCCGGTGCGGTAAAGTCGGGCGTTCTCGGTATGCAGACAAAGTTTAAACATATGCAGACCCTTGATAAAGGAAATGATGCATATGATTTTTCAAATGATGATAAGTATGATATTATTTTTGTAAACATCGGGACAAACGACGTTTACATGAGCCAAGACGGTACGGTTAATAATATTGAAAAATTTAAAACAGATTATAAGAGCTTTATCGGCTTTTTAACCGATACTTATAAAAAGTCAAAAATAGTGGTGATCAAGCCTGTTCGCAAGAGCATATTCTGGGCTTATGATAAGAACAATAAGACAAACGCATATTATAGAGGTATAACATTTGATTCAATAGGTGAGTCCATCCAAAACGGCGAATATGGGCAAAATGTTTACTATGTTGATACAACCGATTGGGATATAGACATCAATGATATTGATTCAATTCATCCAACGGTTGCGGGACACGAACAAATTAAATCAAAGTTAATCACATTCTTAACCGAAAAAGAATTAATTAAGTAATCAGCTTGGTTTTTCGGGGGTTAATATTTAATCCCCGAAAAGCTGTATAAAAGCTGTATTGTTAAATGAATTTATTTTTTGGAAATATTGGAGGAATGGTATTTTATGAAGAAACACATCAGTGCTTTTTTAAGTTTAATAATGACATTTTCAAGTGTGGCAGTTTGTTATGCAGAAGAATTAACAGCTAATTTAATATCAAACGGCGGCGAAAGAATTAAGTCCGGCTATACATTGACAGTCGAGCTGAGCGGAGCGTCCGAAAGCGACTTTGTTTCCGCTGTTTACGAGTGTGCTGACACAAAGGATGGAGAGTATAGTACTATTTTATCTGACAGTTCTTCCGATATGGATTTGAAGCTGGATGATAGTTTATCGGAAAAATACATCAGAGCAAATGTAACAACAAAAAAAGGAAGTGTTGTTTCAAATGCAGTAAAATGCGGAGCAAATATTTCACAGCCTTTGTCTTGGAATACTGCAGCACCAAACGCAGTTGCAACTTCTCCCACTGAAAATAAATTCGTTTTAACGGACGGAACGACTAACACAAAAGAATTAATTTTGCTTAACGGACAAGAAGATAAGGCTTTTATCTTGGCTCCCAGTACGGGTCCGCTTGCTTTTTATGCGGATTCAACAGCGCAGTTTCAAATTATTGATACTACAGATCCAAAGAGTATCTTTTATAAAATAAATCAAGATGACTATATAAATCAAAATGTTTTACCTATATCTATGCAAGAGTACTTGCTTGAAACAGGCTGGGAAACAGAAGCGGGTTATAAATCATCAGAAGAAACTAACTCGAATATGCAAAACGATACCGTAACATATTCAAAGGTAGCAATATTGAGCCAAAATGAATATTATGATAATGCTGATAAAATAGGATATACCGATGCAGTTGGTCTAACACTTCGTTCGCCGTGTATTGACAAATCATGTAAGATACAGGTTGTCAGACCCACCGGAAAATTGGAATTTGTAAATACCTATTCGTCATATTATTCAACATTGCCTTGTTTTTATATGGATCCGTGTATTTTTAAGAGATATAAATTAATATCTGCCGGTGCGAATGTAAGAAAGTTTTTAAATGATATGTACAGCATTCCCGAACTGCTGGAAATAGGCTATACAAAAGAAGAACTTGTAAACTTGGGTTTCAGCACGGATTATCCGATAATCGAAAATGTAAGGCTTACGGGTAATAATACAGCTGGTTCAACTCTTACACCGGTTTTTGATTATTCAAATACGGGTGATGTACCCGAAGGTGAAAATATTTATGAATGGTACAGAATTGAATTAAACGGTGAAGTGACAAGATTAGATGAAACGTCAAAGAACTATACTGTTTCTGCAGATGATATTGATTGTCAAATTTATTGTGTAGTTACACCATATGACACAAATAAAACAAGGGGCTTCAAAGAAGCTTCTGCCCTGTCAGATAAAATATTGTCAACGGGAAAGAGTATTGCATTTGACGAGATTACATTAAATCAAGATGGAACAGCTAAGATTACATTTAATTTTGATAGTATGCATCAAGAAAATATAATTGCAATTTTAGAAGTATTTGACGGATATAAATTAGTGGAATCACAAATGAAAGAAACAGATAAAAACGAAACAGTAGAATTGTCAACTAAAAACACGGCAGGTAATGCGTATGCAAAGGCGTTTGTCGTAGATAAGGACACTAATAAGGTATATGTTGCATTAACAAAAAATTTTGAGAGAAAACCAATATCTGAAGTAAAAGACGAGAATTATTCAATTAAATATAATTCGAATAACGAAGTATATGTTTTAAGCGGTATTAATTCAAGTGTTAATGCATTTGCAGTATATGTTAAAATTAAAAAAGCAAATGAACAAGAGCCTATATTTAAAACTTGCGAATTTGTTAAGAATGGAAAGATTTTACTATATTTTAATATGCCGGTTTCGGAATTATCGGGAGAATATACAGTAGAAATTTGTTCAAATGAATTAACAGAGCCTATTGTGCTTGATTTCTATTACAGCTCAATCCGAAACAAATCAAATATTTTAGAAATGTTAAACAATGCCAAAACAATTCAAGAATACTCAATAATTATTTCTCAAAAATTAAGAGAGCTTGAAATAAGTGATAAGTATTTGTTATCAATGGACAACAACGGGTTTGAATTTATTGGAACAAGCCTAATAGGAAACGAGTATTCTGTTGATACTATAAAGAATTTTTATGATGATATGGCAGTATATAGTGCGTGTTATAATCTTTCGAGTTTAAAAACAGGTAAAGAGGTATTAGAGTGTGCAGAATATTATCAAGATAAGATTAAGCTTACTGAAAATAAATTGTATGCCGATTTTTTATCTTTAAATAATGAGAATAAAGTAAATGTATTTTCATTGTTTAAGGGTAGACAAATACACGATTTATTTGAGTTGAACAATGTATTTGAGGATAGTGTAATATTGACAATAATAAACAGTTCGGAAAGCTATGGTATGCTTCATAATTGTTTGTTAAAGTATGAGTCATACTTACCGTTTAGCTTGAGTGAATATAAGGCTTGCGATACAACAAAGATATCAAGATATTTGTTTAAAATAAATACAGGCTTTAAAACAATGGACGAGCTTAAGGACAGAATCGCAGAGGCGGTAAGGGAGTCGAAAAAAGAAACAAGTGATTACGGTTCGGGCTCCGGGTCTGGCTCCGGTTCAAGCTCGAGTCCAATTAAAAAGATTGAAGTTACAAATACAGAAACCAAAGAACCTATAAACACTGTTTCTATGTTTAATGATGTTCCTAAGTCACATTGGGCTTATGAAAATATTTTAGCTTTACAGAAAAACAGGATAGTAAATGGAAACGAAAAGAATCTTTTTGAGCCTGAAAAGAATATTACGAGAGAAGAATTTGTCAAGATAGTAGACATAGTGCTTAATGTACTTGACGAAAATGCGGAGTGTGACTTTGACGATGTTGACAAAAATGCTTGGTACTATAAATATGTAGCATCAGCAAAGAAACTTGGTATTGTTGACGGTATCGAAAACAATAAGTTCGGCGTAGGCGAGTTTATCACAAGAGAAGATATGGCGGTTATAATTTCAAGAGCATATAATTTGGAGTCGGAAACCAATAGCTCTTTTAATGACGAAAGTTTAATCTCGGATTATGCAAAGAGTCCTGTCGCTGCATTGGCAAATGCAAAAATTATCGATGGTTTTCAAGACGGTACATTTAGACCCAAAGCTTTTGCTACAAGAGCAGAGGCGGCAAAGATTATTTACTGTTTGATTAAATAGAGAAGCTTTTACTGCATTGAGAAAGGAAAGGTCATATATGAAAAGAATAATCTGTCTTATCTTGGCGCTATCTATGTTATTTACAGTCCAAATAGGGCTTGCATCGGATAATGTTAGTTATAATGAAGAGATAGAAATATTAAATTCAATCGGAGTATTTGAGGGATTGAATATCAATTTTACGGATTCTGCAGATATGAGAAGAGCAGATTTTTTGGAAACTGTTATGCATTTATACACAGGCGGAAACCACACAGATACACAGAATGATATTGCATTTTATGATGTATCTGACGGAGCATCGTACAAGTGGGCGGTAGATACTGCTTTGTCACTCGGATTTATTTCGGGTAATGGTGACGGAATGTTTATGCCAAATGATACAATATCGTATTTTGAGGTTTTAAAAATCATCGTTTGCGCATTAGGCTATAAGCCGATCGCAGAGGCAAACGGAGGGTTTCCATCAGGATATATTGCAGCTGCCAACAGAATTAAAATAGGTATTAAGCCAAGTGATTCTGACAGTATTACTATGGGTGAGGCGGCAAAGCTTATTTTGGATGCTTTAAATACAGAAGTATTAGAGACGAACTCATTCGCTAATAATTCAGAAACATATACAACAGAGCCGGGTATGACATGGCTTAAAGCTATGTTTGATATCGAGAGAAAAGAGGGTGTTGTCACAATGAATGCTGATACCGCTCTTTATTCAGATGGTTCAAATATTGGTGAAGACCAAATTAAAATAGAGAACACAGTTTATAATACGACAATTGATTTCGGAAACTTTTTGGGATTAAATGTTCAATATTATGTAAAAAATGATGACACCGTAATTTATGCATATTCAAACAGAAACAAGGTGTTAACTGTAAATGCTGACAATTTAGCATCTGATGCCGTAGAAAGAACAATTTCATATTACCAAAATGATAAAAAGAATACGGTTTATATTGATAGGGAAATCACTGTAATATATAACGGTGTTTGTGTTCCCGATTATGAAATGAGTATCTTTGATATTGAAAACGGTAAGATAGAGTTAATTGCACCTAACGGATTGAACAAATATACCGTTGTAAAGATTATTGAATATCAAACAGCATTTATAACAGCCAATAATGTAAACGAGAACTTTGTTGTAGATGCAATGAGTAAAAGTGAAATTAATTACAGACGATACGATAAACTACAAGTTTACGGAAATGACGGTGACGAAATTGATGTAACTGAGATTCCACTCAAATCAATAATTTGTATTGCAGAGTCTAAAGACAAAAATGTTGCAAAATGGTATGTTTCAACTGAAAAGCAGACAGGTAAAATAGAAGAAAAAGGAAATGACTGTGGTAATGATTATGTGGTTATTGAGGCTGTAAAGACTTATCTATCAAAGCAAAACAAGATTGATTCTGCGGTTTTGGATATCGATAAAAACATTATTGCGTATAAAGATGTTTTTGGAAAGATAGCATATGCAGAGCAATATTCAAATACAGAAAATAAGTTTGCGTATATGATTGCGAATAATATTAAGTATGGGTTAACAAATAAACTTATTTTTAAGTTTTATGACCAAGACGGTATTTTATCCGAACTCGAAAGTGCGGAAAGATTTTATCTAAACGGCGATAAAGTTGACGATGTAACAAAGTTAAATAACTTTATAGGAAAATCAATGGCTGTGTTGTATAGATGCGATGAATACGGTGATGTTAAATCAATATACACACCTGACACGAAAGGTAGTCCGTTAGTTAGAATTTGTGATAAAGGTAAGAAAATGTTTTATCCGGGTAACGCAAACTATATTTTTGCAGATGAGAATTTGACTGCATTCGGAGGGAGTTTTTGTGTTGATACAAATACTAAGATGTTAAGTATTCCTTTAGATGCGATAGAAGCAGAGGAAAAGGAATTTAACATATCAAATCCGATAAGCTTTGCAATTTTTGACCAGTACAACGTAGAGGCGTTTACCCAAGATTCTTCAAATAATGTTGCACAGTACGTGCTAAATATTGACGAAAAGGTAGATTTGCCGTTAAATACCGAGGCGTATTTAGTTGTAGGAAAGTCTGAATGCTTGGATGCAGACGGAAATCTAACTTATTCTCTTGAATTAACAGGAAAAAGTATAAAAAACAAGGAGTTTATAGTTTCGGAAAAGAGTCTTGCAGAAGATGTTGAAATTGGGGATATTATTGTATATAGTATTAACAGACAAAACGAAATTAATAATCTTCGTGTAGTTTTTGATATGGAAAAGACCAATGCAACAGGCGAGGTAAATAAGTTTGTCGTGGGAAACGGTGTAGTTTATAACGGAAAATGGTATGCAAATTTGGGACTCTTTGACGGATATATTTATTCACATAAGAATAATATAGTAAACTTTGCAAAGAAGGGTGATAATCCAATGAGCGTCACAAGAGCAGATATGTTATCGTTTAAGACATCAAATCTATTAATAGTTCAAATTGATAAGAATGCGACAAGAGATAAGGATAAGGTACAAACAATTTCTCCGGATGCGTTATCTTCATACGAGGATAACGGAATATGTGATGAGGTTTGGCTGTATGTAAAGTTAGGAACACCTATGTTTATGGTTATATATAAGTGACGGAGGTATAGAATGGTGATGTTTAAAGCAAGAAATATTATTAAGGTAGTTGTTACTGTTGCTATACTTATTTTTACTTTAAGCACTTGTGTGTTTGCTGATACAACCGTAACTTTGCCCGATGGAAAGTTAAGCGGTGCAAACAGATATACACCAAAAGAAAATTTGTTTTGCACCCAAAGCACACTTGATAAACATTTTGTGTTGCTTGACTCGGATGATAAGGGATACCTTATTTTGTCTGATGAAATCTATTTGTTAAAAGAATTTGATCCTGATGGGACACAGAAGTTTGATATAACTGATGAAAATAACATAGCTTATTACTTAAATAACGATTTTTTAAAGGAAAATTATATTCCGGAAGAAATTAAAAAGTATATCGATTTCGACAGAGAATGGAAAACCGAAGGCGGAAGCCCAAACGGAAACTGTTCAAAGGAATATGTTCAAAAGTGCGGTGTTTCGCTCCTAAGCTATACGGAATTTTTAAAGTATTACGAAAAGTTCGGTATGCAATGTGATAGCCTAAAACAAGACTGGTTTTTAAGAAGTCCTCTTGCAGGTGAGGCGTCAGATGCGGGCGTTATTGCGGGTGGTGCATACTCAAGTGAGGGGAAGCTTCAAAAAAGTATTACTTCTTTAAAGCAAGGAATTAAGCCTGTATTTTGGCTAAAAAAGGATTTCTTCAATAATGTTAAGTTAAATGTACTCTTTACAGGTGAGAATGTTTCTATGAATATCAGAAAGAATATCAGATTAGAAAATATGAAAAAGCAGCCTGTGGGGTATTCTGATTATGAGCTTAAAAGACTCGGTTATAATGTAAAAGGAATAAACAATGAGTATGTTAGGGTTTTTGTTCCGAATGAGCCTACATATATTCAAAACATAAATGATGCTTATGTCAGTGTAGCTGTTAATATTAATGGCAGTAAAGAAAAAGAGTATATCGTTGAATATTCAATGGACGGTACATTTAATGACGGGAAAAAAGCGATATTAAAATCAATTCCGCTTAAAGACAACACTTTAAAGATTGATTTAAGCAAGGAAAAGAGAGGCAGGTATCCATATTTCAGCGTGAAAGTCAACGGAGTTGACGGTATTGTTGCTCTTGAATCATATCCGATTACTTTGTTAGATATATATCAAAAGCAGGATATGGACGAATATTCTAAAATCGGTATGAATTTAGACGGTGAAACAAAAACTGATCAGCATAGAACAGTGGAATATTTTAACTATATTATGCAGGTTATGGGCGTTTCTAAGGTAAGAGGAAATATTCGTTGGTCTTGGAATGAAAACCCAAAAGGTACAAGAACTTATTCAAAGCATCAGTATTGGCAGGACGAAATGATTAAATTTAATCAAGAATATTGCCCATACATTTTGGGTTATGGCAGTAAGCTCTATTTTGAGAATGAGCCAAGAACATATCAAAATGTTATGGACACAATTGGGTATAATACAGATATACTTGAATACTTCAATCAACTTGGTGTAACTGTTGAGAATTTTGAAATTTGGAACGAGCCTAACTTGCCTTCGTTCTGGGGAGGTTCATCAAACTCAATTACATATTCTCAGTTGGCAAACAGAATAGGATTTGAGATGAACAGATTATATCCCGAAAAGGAAATAATAGGTGCTGCAATCGCTTCTCAAAACGGTGAAAAGTTTATTGATGATTTTTACAGGCGTGGCGGACTTATGTATACAGACGGTTTCTCGTGTCATCCGTACACATATCCAAACAACCCTGATGTCAGACATTATAAAAGAGCGTCAGACTTTGTGTTCAGAAGATACGAGGCAGGTGGTTGGGTAACTGTAAGTCAGACAGAGGTTGGTTTTCCGACTCACACGGGTCAAGGTGGATTAAAGGAGGAGCTGCAGGCTGTATATATTCCGAAGCTTTATGTCTATAATGATGAGTTAGATGTAGATTTAACTAACTTATATGTATTAGACGATATAGGAGAAAATGATACATATAACGAACATAACTTTGGGGTAATGAAGTATAATTATTTGCCGAAGGATGCTGTTGTAAGCATAGCACAGTTTTCAAAGTATTGCGCAAATGCTGAGTATATAGGCAGATGCTTGATCAATGATAATTCATATGCTTATCTTTATACAAAGCTAAATAAAACTTTTGCTATTATATGGTCAATGGGAGATAAGTATGATTATCAGTTAGAGGATGGGGCAAAGGCAGAAAATTACTTTGGCGATGATATGGTACCTACTGAGAATAAGATTACAATCGGTTCTGAGCCGGTATATATTTCTAATATTTCAAATGAACTTGCGACCAAGGCAACTGCGTACCAAGTATCTGTAGCTGTTGATGAAATCAAGAGTAACTACCAAGACATACTTGACTTATCAGGAATTGATGAGATAAAAGAAAAGTTTGATTTTGCAACTGTACCGAGTGCAAGCGAGTTAAAGGATAGTATCAACTATACTTATAATTTTGGACTCGAGTTAATCGAAAGATATAAGAATAGTGAAAATAGGCCTGAATTGAAGAACCTTACAGCGGCACTTTTCAGACTTGAAGAAGCAATGGAAAAAGCGTCCGCGTTTTATGCAAGCTTTGATGATTCAAACGAGGATTCTGATTCGCATGTAAATGCGATGAAAGAAAAGATTTCGTCTATAAAGGGTGACGAGCCTGAAAGTTCATTGTTATTTACAGATGCGATAATGAGATTTGCAAACAGATATAACAAAAAAGCAAATGCTGTATTGAGTACTTACGATAAGAAAAGTCCGGGTATCAAGGGTGCAATTGCAGAAAATGATTTACTTGCAATAAATATTTGCAAGTGGGCAGATTCGATTTCCGATTTAGAAGAACGTGACACGTCGCGTGCAATTTTTACTTATATGCAAGATTCGGTTCCGACAGTATATCAAGGTGAAGACTTTGAATATTATGTTGAGGTAGAAAATTTGCGTAAACACGATATTGACGGCGAAATTATTTGGCGTGACAATAACCTAAACGCTTTAGGCGAAGCAAGAAAATGCTATGTTAAGAGCGGAGAATGCACTCCTGTTACATTTGGCGGTCATATTGACGCAGATTTTCCGCTTGGAACAAAAATGTTCTATGTTGATATTATGGAAAATGGAAAACTTCTTAAGAGAATTGAGGCAAATACGACTGTTAAGGGTATAATTTCTGTTGAGGTAGAAAATGTAACGAAGACCTTAGATGAAATTACAACCCTTGATGTTAAGTATATCAGTACCTTTAATAAGAAGTTTACGGGTAATGTTTCTATTACAGCCCCTGAAGGTTGGGTGTTAGAATATGATAACATCGATATCACATTAGAACCAAACGAAGTTAAATCGACAAGTATTAAGATATTAAAAACACAGAAACAGAGTTTTAATGATTACTACTTTAGATTTAAGTGTTCCGATAATAATGACAGAGAAATGCTTGATAAGGAAATCCCTCTTGATTTCCATATTGCGGTAAAGAGTAAGCAAGAAATTGACATTTCTAACTTTAACGGAGATATTTCTGATTTTGAGGATGCATATCCTATTCATATTAACACTCCTGAAAGTCCGGCTAATATTGATTCTTGGAAGAATTCTAATATTGCGGCAAAGGCTCTTTGCAAGTGGGATGAAAATTATTTCTATGCATTGGTCGATGTATACGATGATTTGTACCTACAGACATATTCAGGTGCAAATATTTGGATGGGTGACAGTATTCAGCTTGCGTTTGATACATTAAATGATAAGGCTGCATCGTTTGTGGGTGATGATTACGAATACGGTTATTCTTATACTGCGGTAGGCCTTGAAATCCAAGGCTTCTTGGTAGGAACAGGCAAGACATCGGGCGCAAAGTCGACGGATTGGGTTAAGGTTGTTCGTGACAGTAATAACCATATCACAAGATACGCAATCAAGATGCCAAAGGATGAAATTGCTCCGATGGACCTTAAAGAAGGTACATTGTTCGGTTATAACATTTGTGTAAATGATGCCGATATTTTGGAGAGAGATTCATATATTCAGTATTCAAGTGGTATTGCTGATAAGAAAGATCCTTCGGCTTTTAACACATTTGTATTAAAGAATATTGATTCAAGATTGCCGGAAAAAACAGAAGGAGTAGGATTTATCAAAAAAATTGAGGATACCGGCTTTACAGGATTCACAAATTAATAAAGGGTGAAGAATATGTTAAAAAAATATTTATCCGTATTCGTTTTCTTGATATTTATTATCAATTTGTATGCGTTTACTGTTTCTGCGGAAACAGTGTTGGTTACGGAAGACTTCAGTAAATATACGTCTGATATTTCAACTCCGTGGAGTAGCCTTAAAACGGGCTACTCCGCGAGAGACAGCTTTCCTGTAAGAGATACTCAAAATGGAAAGTTTTTAAAAATTACGCCTCTTACAGCATGGCCGTATAAGATTTCAAGAAATATTGATAAAGTTGTTACAGATAACTTGATTACCATTAGTTTTGATATTCTGATTGACGGAACTTCAAATGGCGAATTTATGAACGGCTATTTATGGCTGACTGACAGTAACGGTACGGATTATGGTTTGGTAAACGCTAATACAAAAACAAAAGATGGTAACTTTGATGCATATATTTCAATGTCGTCTACAAATCTTCTTGAAAGCAAAAAGACATTCAAAGACGGCGAGTGGCATAAGGTAAACATATTTTTGGATTTTAGCATAAAGCGAGTGACATATTTTTTGGATAATCAGTATTGGTGTGATACTAAAATTCCGGATACTTTAACTTCAATTAAAACAATAGATATTATGTCCGTTGCATCCGGTGAACATACAATTTCAAATCCGTCTCCTGTTGCTATGGGTATTGATAATTTGCGAATATCCGACATTACTTATGATGATGTTTTAAATTTAATTGAAGACAGAGAACCTGTGCCAAGCTATTTGATGGGAAATATTTCGTACTTGGTTTCAAGCGAGAATACGGGCAATATCTTTTTTGATAAGAACGTTAAGTTTGATATTAAAATGAAAAATACATATGTATCGGGACTTGTAAAATCCAGTGTTGAAATTTATAAGGAAAATGGTGAGCTTGTTAAGAGAGATGTCATAGAAAATAACACTTTAATCGGAGATGTAATTAAAAACACATATTCTTTTGAAGTTTCAGAATACGGGCTGTATTTGTTCAGAATTTCATCTGAAAGCGGTATGTTTGATAAAACGGTTAGGTTTTCTGTCTGTAACCCACCTGAAAATGGAATAAAAAATTCAAAACTCGGTGTAGATACAGACTTTGACGAAGGCTATCGCGGTATGCCGAGTGTAAATATTCCGCTTATCTCAAAAGCGGGATTTGGTATCGCAAGAGAAGCGTTTAGGTGGAAAAATTTAGATGCTGATAAAAAGGGGGCAAAACTTACTCAAAGGCATAGTGATTTTGTTAATTTAGCAAATGAAAATAATATTAATATATCCGCTCTTGCATCGGGTGGTAATACGGCATATACAAGCGAAAGCCCGCCGAAAAGCGATAGCGCAATTGCAGATTACGCAAGCTATTGCGGTCAGCTTACAACTTTAGTTAAAGGGAAAGCCGAATACATAGAGGTGTGGAACGAATATATGTTAAATGGCTTTAATAACGACAATCTTCCTCCCGAAGACTATGCAAGACTTTTAATTGCATCTTATAAGGAAATAAAGAAATCAGATCCTAATATGAGAGTAAGTGCGTTTTCTCTTCCGGGATTTTCCGATATTGTTCAATCAGGCTCCATTGGTGGATTATCTTCTAAAGAATGGTTAAGACGAGTTTTAGCGTATCTTAGAGATAATAACGCATTAGAGTGCTTTGATGTTGTAAGTGTTCATCCATATATTTTAACTTGTATGCCTGATGATGGGAGTATTATGAAGCTAAAATACGATGAGTTAATAGGTGTTCTTGCTGAATATAATAAAGAAGATACACCGATTGTTGCAACGGAGGCTGGCTGGTCAACACAAAATGCATTTATTGACCAAAAAAGTCAAGCAAATGCACTTTTGCGACAGGCGATAATTAACGAGGCGTATGATATGTATGAAAAAATGATTATCTATGTTTTTCAATGCTATGGTCATAGCAATTCTGACAGAGATGTAAATTTCGGAATAATAAATACCTTTGACGGTGAATGTCCGAATACTGCAAGACCGGCATATGTTGCACTGTGTAATTATAACAGAATAATGTCAGGAGCGAAATTTGTAGATACTGTTTCCGAAGATATTGATACAGTTTACCAATTCGAAAACAGAAACGGTGATACAACATATACTATGTGGAATAAGAGCGGAAGAAATAATATAAAGATTGCAGACGATTCGGTGTATGGCGTTTTATGTGACATATACGGAAATGAAAAAAATGTATATTCAACAGATGGAATTTATGATATTGAGATTGACGAAAATACCAGCTATCTTACAATTCCTAAAAATCAAGTTGAAATAATAGATATCAGTAACAAGTATTCGGAAAATTCAGATTATAAAAAGTTGTTTGTGGGGATAGATAAACCATATACTGTAATTTGTAAAGATGATGAAAATATTTCTTTAAGGAATTATGATGATATTTTTGTAAGTCTTTATTGTCAGACAGAAGTCGTTGCCGGTGCAAGACTTGATGCAATCTGTAATGACGAAAAAGCAAGCTTTGTATGGGAATTCAGAAAGAATGGCTCGGAAGATTATGAAAAAATAGTCAATGATGAAAATTATTTTATTATTGATAATGCTCATACCGATGGATATATAAGAGTTGTGGTAATAGATGATGATAGTAAAAAGAGTGCAGAGGTTTATGTAAAACCTATAAACGGGGTGTTTACAGAGTGGCGCTCTAATCTTCCTATGGTTGAAAAAGCACCTGATAATTTATTGTTTACTTGTGATGAAAAAACGTTCTCTATGATAGATTATGACGGTGAGAAAAAACAGTTATTTGCGACTGTAACAGATGTTGTGAAAAACTATTGCCATGAATATTACAAGGGCAGTGCAATTCAGAAGTTTGACAAGGACGATGAAAACAGTGTTTTGCATTTTGTAAATACAAATGATTTTAAAAATGCAGTAATAGGAGATAGGCTTAAAAATTATCTTGTAACAACTGATTGGGTAACGGAAAGCGGAAACATTGACGGCTTAATGCCGAATCAACAAATAGATAGATGTGATGTTTCTTTGTTGAGTGTAACGGAATACATAAATAACATTGATAAAATTGGTTACAATATTGGTGACGGTGCGATAGGGTGTTTCTTAAGAACTCCGTCATATAAGACTGCAAACGGCTCTGTTGTATATATTCCAAAAAAAAAGAAGATTATTCAGACCGAGATTTCAAATAAGGGTGAAAGTTTGATTTATCCCAGAGCGGTATTTAATCTTGATATAGATTTCTTAAAGGAAATTCATATTGATGTTGACACTATGGGCGAGGATATTAAAAAAATTATTTTAGATAACTTTACAATAAATGAAATGTCTGGAAAGTATTCATTAGATGAACTTTTAGAGATTGGATACAAATTATCAGATACAGAGGTTTTAATTGCTTATTGCAACGGAAAGCTTTCATCATACACGGAACTCAATAATCCTGATTATCAATGGCAGTATTCTTTTGAACCAGAAAATCACTTTACTGATGTTGTTGGATGTGAAGGTGCGGAGATGATTCCTACAACATATCTTAGAAAAGATGCTTATGTTAGACTTAAAGTGGAATTAGAAGATAAATCATATTATAGTAATATAATTAAACTTACTGATTCTTCTGACGAATATACATATTATTTCTCGGTGTCCGGAATGACAGCTGATACTCCTCAAGAATATATATTTATGGAAAACGGAGATAATAAGTCTTATATCTTGTTAGATACAAAAAAGAGGGGAGACAAAAATTCTTTTTTTGTAATCAGAAATGATTACGACAGCAGATTGGATTTCAGTATTACTGCAATAAGGAATAGTGTTTCAGAACAAGACGGCAAATATAAGCTTATGGTAAATGATGAGCATCTTGATATGTTTGTCGGGAGTAATATGAAAAATTATTTAATACCGTATGATTGGGATATGGATGATTTTGATTATACTAAAAAAACGGTGGAGTCAAAAATTAATATGTTAAGTGCGGATGAATATATTACTTATGCAAATAAAATTGGTTATAATATAGGAAAAAGTTGGTGGCTTCGTTCTCCTTGTTTAGATGGAAATAATAATTCTTATTGTTGTATTATAGGTGATAGTCAAAATCCTCAAACTATGATAAAGTCCTGTGCGGTTAATAGTTCTTTGAATTTTAGACCCGTATTTTATCTTTCAAGAGAATACTTCATAGAAAAACGACTTGATTTATCAAAAACAGGGCAATCTGTAATCTCTTTGTTAAAAAATAATTTTCTTCGAGATGAGCTGAAAAATACATATTCAGAAAGTGAACTTGATATTATTTTTGATGAAGATATGAATTTTGATAGTAAAATTGTAGCGGATTTAAAAAAGCCATCAGAGCTATATTTGTTTGATAACTTAAAAAATCTTAAACCACTTGTTGATAAAATAACTGTAAACGGGTTAATCGAATAAACTACCTTATGTGGTTGATAAAAAGTAAGCGGTCAATAAACGTACGTCTATCATAACACTGTGCCGATATGGTATAATTATTCTAACTAAATCTAAGGAGTTGGTTGGAATGGATAAAATACAGATGACGAAAATTAACATATGTAACACTCTTGTATATATTTAATTGCAGAGAAAAATGAGTATACCTGAGGGGCGTGTAGTATTTATGAAAATTTTATTGGCATAACAGGAAGATCGGATGAGTAAATTAATCTGTATTTTGCCGGATTTCGCCTTTGATTTCCACATAATCTAATAATTACACCCAAATGTTTCGGGCGGCGGTTAAAAAATTCTTCCCTGACTTTGGAAAAATCTGCCACCGAAATAAAAAATATCGGAGCGGGCGGACTCGAGATTTCCGACTAAGATTTTCTATGAGGAATCATAGAATTTTGCGTTTGGAAATGTCATTTTTGTCAGCTCCTGTCTTGCTCGGATTTCAGTAATTTATAAAAGGATGAGCGTTTCAGACTGAGCCGCGTCATTGCCTATTTGGCGGTGATGCGGCTCAACCTGTATTCGGATATATCTCGGGTATATGTCCGTAAACGTTTACCTTTATGGACTACTCGTGTTCTTCGACAATCTTGATAATTTCTTAAAGTGCGGAAATGTGTTCAAGAGTGAGTTTGAGTTCGTCTTTTCTATTGGTACTTGAATACATCAGACGTTTATGTAATTCAGTGTTGTACAAATCAAGTAAGTATTCCATTTTGCCCGTCGTGTAGATCTCCTTTCATATTTACCGTATCACTTCGATACAGCACGCAGAATATTCATCAAAGTGAAACGGCATACCATATTGATTATACGCCCTTGCGTTATCAAGCCTCATGGCGCAGTCAAGATAATAGTCATATTCATAGACATTGCCGTCTTCGTTAATCAGATATTCAACATCACAGCTTTCGTGAAGCAAGCCGTCAGCGTCGATAATATACCCCTCGACAGGGCAAAGCCATTCAAGGGCATAGCCGAAATCAAAATATAACTTGTACGAGTAATTCGAGTAAAAAATGCCGTTGTCTTTAATAAAATCACCGATGAAGAATAGCTTTCCCGAATTATCCAGGAAACACATTTTGGACTGTATTTCATGCTCTATTTGATTCATGCAAGCCTTGTTCTCGTAAAACCCTTTATTAAACGTAGACAGCCGCTTGGCTATGTATGTTTGCGTATCGCTCAATTTCGGAATACATTTAATCGGAATTACGCCGTTATGACATACACCGATGTT
>CACXES010000059.1 GCA_902766745.1 uncultured Ruminococcus sp. | reverse complement strand
TTTTAACCACAAGCCTTGAAGCTGAACAAAAAGGTTGTCTTGCACACCTGATTTCAAAAGACTTATATAAATGGGAAGAAACAGAAAATCCGATTTATATTTCAGACAGTTCAGAACAGCCAGAATGTCCTGATTATATAAAATACAACGGTTACTATTATTTAATTTTCAGTTTAAGAGGCAGAGCGCATTACATGATATCCCAAAAACCTTTAGACGGTTGGATAATGCCTGAAAACCCTATCATTCCATGTGATTTGGTTCCTAAAGGTGCCGTATGGAATGACAAGATTATATTTACAGGTTTCAAACCAATAAACGCTTATGCCGGAACAATGACATTTGCGGCTGCAGTAAATGATGAAAACGGAATTTTAATATTTGAATGATTTTTAGTTATAATGATGCCAAAGTTGTCCTGAGCCCTTAGGACAACTTTGGTTTGTAATCACAAATAAAAATAAACCACCTGCTATGCAGGTGAGTTCCGAGATAGCTTTAGCTTCAAGTATATTGAAAAATAAAACCTCCATAGATATAATGATAGTAGTTTGGCGACTGCATCATTAAAAACAAAGGTTTTAGAAATGAGCAATAAAGCTCAAGACACTAATAGTTTAGCACATACGACATGAAATTGCAAGTATCATGTTGTATTTGCTCCGAAATTTCGCAGACAGGTAATATACGGAAAGATAAAAGCGGATATAGGAAAAATATTAAGAGATTTATGTGAAAGAAAAGAAGTGGAAATCATAGAGGCAGAGTGTTGCGCGGATCATATACATATGTTGATAAAGATTCCACCGAAGTATAGTGTTGCGCAGATAATGGGATATCTGAAAGGAAAAAGCTCATTAATGATATTTGATAGACATGCAAATTTAAAGTACAAATACGGAAACAGACATTTTTGGTGCAGAGGGTACTATGTGGACACGGTGGGAAAAACGCTGCGAAAATTAAGGAATACATCAGAAAGCAGCAGCGTGATGAAATGATGCAGACTCGACTATTCAGTAGTACGCTTGCATGGATGCCGTTTTTGGCTAACTAAAAGCTCCCGAACAATTCAACCGGAAGCTTTTAGTGCCTTTTTCAGGAAAACTCGGGTTATATCATAAATAGCCTGAAATGTCAGTAGCTTTGCTGTTTTTTTATTTATTCAGTAGTCATTACTTATAGGTTCAGGGCATTTTTCCAAATGTTTCATATTATGATAAGCGTGATAAAACCTCCAATACTTTCCGTCATATATGGGTCGACGTTAATGTCATCAGATAGCCATTTCTACATTTATGAGCATTGCTGAATTGCCCGTGGGGAGAGAGACCCGTATGAGGTTGCCGCAGACGGTGCAGCTATAGTCTTTTAGTGATGGATAGAGCTTTTGTACGCTTTTTACGGTTCCGTATTTTGAAAGGTCGATTTCACCATTGCGGTCAGAATTATCATTTATGCGCCATACGGCAAGATACAGCTCATTGCCGTGTTTTAAGCCAAAAGAATATATTCCGGTATCGCTTATACGAAATCTTCCGGAGGGGTATACGGGATAAGCCTTGGGTATATGGTGACGTATACGCTTGTACACTTGAATACCCTCTTTAACAAGCGAAGTGTTAAAATCGTCAAAAGCGTCGGGACGGCCGGAAAGATACATTACTCCCAGCATGGAATTTACCATGTTGAAAACGGTTTCCTTTCCGTCTTTAAAGGATTCAAGCTCTTCGCAGGTGAAGGTGTAGTCTATGCGTTTTTTGAATCGTATCGGGTATGGATATGACCATATTCCGGCTTTTTCCGGAGGCATACAAGCCATACTACCGGAAAGGATTGACGGATAACAACTGTACACCTCTTGGTCACTGGTGCTCTGAAGATGAAAATGCGAAAGAGTTTTTCCGTCACTGCGCATTGCTCCGCTGCCGCAGTTTTCAATTATTAGGTCAGGATACTTCTCACGTATCTTATCTATAAACAAGTAAAAGGCATCGGCGTTTTGGGAAACGGATTCGCTCAATGATTCTGCACCGTCCGCGCCTATACCGGTGGTTTGGTTGTAATCGTTTTTTATGTAGCGAACGCCCATGGAGTAGAGCTTGTCAAAAATTCTTTCGATTGAGTTTTGCACGGATGTGCGCCTGAAATCAAAGAATGCCCGTTTGTTGCCAATGATATGTCCGCGCCTTGTCAGTAAATTATCTTTTATATAAGAATCGGCATTTTCTTCACATGCTTCTATTTCAAGCCATATTCCGAATTTCATACCAAGGTCTAAAGCGTGGTCGATAATTCCTTGCAGACCGTAAGGAGCGAAGAAGGCATCGTTTACATTCCAGTCGCCTAATGCTTTTTCGGTTGGCGCGGTTGTTATGGAAAACCATCCGTCATCTACGCAGAAAATTTCAACCCCAAGCTTCGCCGCGGCGTCCATAAGGGGCAAGAGCTTCTCCGGAGCCGGGTCTGCCCAGCTGCAGTTCATGTAATTATTGAAGCATACAGGCGGATAACCTTCGGCAAAACCGACAAGGGACACGCTTCTTTTGTAGGATGTAAGCTGCGCTGCAGCATCGTCGAAATCACCGTCAATGCTGCCCCATACCGCGGCAGGAGAAGTGATGCAGGCACCGGGGGCAAGAGTTTTGTGCCAGCCGTCATTTTTTTCGCACATTGCAGACAGAAACACATAAAGGTTTTCGTCGTCCTCATCAAGAGCGGCACCAATCTCAATATACCAGCCGCAGCCGCCGCTTTCAAGCTCGAAATAGTGCATGGTGTGAGTTTCAGTATCCTCAAGAATTACAAGCGGATAGTATTGGCTTGTACTCATGCTGCCGCTGGAGGAAAGAGAAATGTGCGAATTGTTGTCATGCTCATCAAATGTTTGGTAAAGTCCCATATCTTCTATTGATAAACTTCGCCATTGTCCTTCGCCCAGCCAGCTGTTGAGACAGTAGTGTATTATATACTTATCCTTGGCATACCAAGGCTTTGATCCGGTGTTTTTTATACATATCCAAGCTGAACCGAGAGCGGTTATGTCAATCGGCACCTCGGATATATTTTTAACTTGTGCGGTGCTCCTTACTGTATTGCCGTATTCTTTATTGGAAACGGTAACCTCAGCTGAGCCGTCATCGGTGATATATGTACGCTGATCTCCGAACTGCGCAAGCAGTGAGCCGTGAGAACGCCTGAAGCATATATTATTATCTGTACTGTTTGTCGTAAGACAGAAGTGATTTTGATTAGTCATATTTCCCTCCAAAACGCTGATGAATTTCGAGTATTAATCTTAGCACAAAAATGACGTTTTGTGAACCTGTAAACTGAAAATGTGATGATTTGTTATGCTTTTTTGAACGTTTTAGTATATTTTTTTGAATATTTTTGTGATATAATACATAAAAAAAGTTGTTGCGGAAGCAAATAATAAGAAATGCTGAAGCAAAAAATAAGAAAGTTTGAAGGGAGAAATTCAAAATGAAAAGAAATTCAATGAAAAGATTTATCGACAAGACTTTATCGGTAACACTCGTCTGGGCGCTGTTGATGACTTCGTTCGTTGCGGTATACGCAACGGGAGACGGTACAAATTCCGTTTACCCCGGGGCAGATAAATACAAAGCGGACAACAGCGAGGTCAACTATACTATAATTGATGGCTATAATACGACAACCCCGGAGGAAAACCTCTTTTCCGTAGGCGATGTGCCGTTCATTCTGCTTGACACAGACAGTGACGGTAATTACTTTGTTATGTGTGAGCGCGTTAACGGCAATAACGCTTCCAATGGTTGGGTTGATATCTTTGCTTCAACTGCAGAGGATACATATGCGGCAAGAAAATTTGATCCGACAAACCAAGCTCATCTTGCGTATACAATAAATAATAATATAAGCAAGTATGTTCCTGAAGTAATGCAGAGTGAGATATTGAATACAACATGGTATTTCAATAAGGATTACAACGATGCTTCGGCAACCAATTCTGCAACCTGCAAGCTGGCGTTTCCGTCAGTTGAGGAATTCAAAACCTATAAAAGTAAAATAGGATTTCCGGTGATTGAACTAGTGCCGTCCGGTATATTTACGAGAGATCTTACATATCGCGCAAACGCTACTGAAAAGTATCATTACTATCCGTTAATAATGGGTAAGTTCAACCAATATTGTATTGTAGCTAAGGATACATCTAACAATAAGCTTTCGGGATATGTACGCCCGGTATTCTTCCTTGACAAGGACTTTTTCAAGAAGGTTGCGGTAGACGTTAACTCAAGCTTGGGTTCAGCAGCAAAGGCAGAAATCAAAAAGTATGACAAGGAAGATTTGGGAAGCATCTATAGTAAGGTAGAGCTTACAAAGTTGGGTTTTACCACAGGGCTCACGGATGAAAGCGGCAAAGTGCCGCAGGCGTATCGTACTTCGCTGAAAAACTTTAGCAACACTACAATCAGGGATACACAGGGAGCTGAAATCAACAGCGGACATTCTCTCTACGACAGCACAGGCAACGGATACAACTTCACCGTGGACGGAGTGCCGTTTGTTCTTTTGGGTGAGGATGAAGAGGGCGACCATTTTGTAAGCTTTCAGTATCATATGATGGAAACAGGCGATGATCTGTTGAAAAAAAGTCTGTGGACAGCAAAAGAAAGCAAAAATGCATTAGATTACGTTTATCGTATTGATAATACAAACAGCATTGCTTCAACTCTCAATTCAGAGGATTGGATAAACAGAAATATTCCTCAGAATATGAGAGGTTACTTAAAGACAAAGACCTGGTGGACAGAGCATGATGTCGAGGAATACGAGGACATAAATTTGTGGAAAACCGAAGCAAAGATAGCGGTTCCGTCATACACCGAGATTATGAACTGCGTTGACAGATATCCTTACGGTAATGTTCCGAATAGTGGCGATTGGCTCAGAAGCTTTAAAATGGAGGGCGGCAGTACAATACGTGGCATACGTATGATAAAAGAAGAAAACGCTGTTCAGATCCAGCCTAATGAACATTATACATTGCATTTGAGACCTGTATTCTACTTGGATAAGGACTTCTTCAAATATGTGAAGCCTTCTGATATGGGCGACGGAGTAAAGGCGTATATCCGTGGTGCATACGATATTTCGGAGCTTATCGGGGTATATGATTCTGAGGACCTCATAGCATTGGGGTTCAATGAGAAAGATGTAATGATTGCTGCAGACAGAGTGCTTTTGAAGGGATACCCGGATGCGTCGGCTTATTCCGCAGCACTTTCGGGCGGCAAATCTCTCCAAACTCCGGCAGATGATGTAACGCCTGCTGAAAACGTTTTCACAGCCGATGATAAAAAGTTTATCTACCTTGACGCTGACGAGAATGGAGATATGTTTGTTATGCTCGATGGCTGGGTGAATGAAGCCTCCGGTGTACTTCCGTTTTCCACATCTGCAACAACCGATGCAGAAAAGCTTTATAATGTGTCAAATGCCGGAAGTGTCGCGGCATTGTTTAACGGAACCGCTTATATCAGCAAAGTGATTCCGACTGACATGCAGGGTTATCTTGTAGAAAAGGATTGGTATGTTGAAAAGAACGGCACGGCTCATTCTACTAAGGCAAAGCTGGCTTTGCCGTCAATGACAGAGCTTATAAAATACGCATCCAAGATAGGCGGCTGGAAAACAATAAATAATAATAACTCGGTTACAAGAACGCCGAGCTATAACGGCACAGACGCAATAGTATCAAATTACTACCTTACCGCAAGTCAAAATTCGGACAGCACCTACAATGTATCCGGTAGACATATTAAAGCATATGGAACTGCAAACCAGAGAGCGGTATTCTTTTTAAGCAAGAATTACTTCTTGGACCATAAAATAGATGTCGATAATGACGGTGCGAATGTGAAGCAGTTTTTGAGAGCGTCCTTCACAAAGGATCAACTCAAGACTCAGGGATATTCGGAGGATGAACTTACAAAGATAGGCTATTCACAGGCTCCTTCAGCATCAAATGTAGCAATCAGCGCTGAGAGTTATGCGGTAGGTCAGACGCTTACAGGTTCTTACACATATGTTCCGGATGCAACGGAGTTCCCTGAGGATGCGTCAAAGACAGAATATCAGTGGTACAGAGCAAGCTCGTCAAACGGCGAATATTTCCCGATAGACGGAGCAACAGGTAAGACTTATACACTGACAGAAGCAGATGACGGCAGATACATTAAGTTCGGTGTTAAACCGGCAAATATAGATTCTGTCGGAAGTGTGTATTACAGCTTGCCAACCCCTGCTATAGGTGTGTCAACCGTTGCGGTTAAGTCACTTAAGCTTACTGACCAAGGAGGCCGTGAGATAAAGCCGGGCAGCGGAGTAAACGGCGCAACGTCACTTACCGTTACAGCAACGATAAATAATACTGACGCCGAAGCAGACAGTAAAACCATTATTATTGCAGTTTATGACAGTGAAAATGTTTTGAAAGCGGTAAAAACTGAGAATGTTACCATAGCGAGCGGTGAGGATGAATACACTGTTACAGCAGACGGCTTTACAGCAGGTACGGGCTACAAGGCGGCTGTTATGATATGGAGCGATCTAAATACGATGAAGCCCTTATACGGCGAAAAATTCTGAGTGATTGGGTAATATGTGTATGCATACGATGATGGTATGTCGTCGTATGCATGCCGCTTTATACTGTTAGGAGGAGGATTTTAGTGGTTAAAAAAATTATTGCAGCAGTTATTTCAGCGTGCGTGTCTATATCGGGAATGGCTGTATCTGCAGCAGATATTACATCCAAATATGACACGGGGGAGTTTACGGTAAGCGGACAGTGCGAAGAAGCAAGGGTAAACGGTATGATTGCTTTGAAAGCACTGGACAAGCAAGGCAATATAGTTCATATTTCTTATGCGGAAGCCGATTTTGACGGCAGCTTCAGCTATACCTTTAAAATGCCTCAGACAGCAGATACGGGTATGTATGATTTATGGCTGGGTGCTGCCCGACTTGATAAACCCGAAGTGCAGAGCTTCAAGCATATTAAACCGGCAGATTTTGAAGCTCTTATCAAGGGAATACAGGAGGTTTCTGCAGGTGACGGCTCGGAGGCTGCAACAGATGCGGCGGCACAAAAGATTTATGAAATTATCGGGGATAATATGGATGTGTTTATCCCTGACGCTATGTATTACGACAAGTTGTCAGCAGCACAGAGCAAGAAAATTGCAAAAGAGATTTTGAAGGACAGAACTGATTATGACTCTATATGCGAGGGTGCTCTCAGAGGGTATGCCGTTCAGGTGCTGAATGTGCTGACAGAGGATTATTCGGTAATTCTTGAGAAATATAAGGATATATATAAGCTTGAAAACGCGCAGTGTTATGAATTATATACTTCGCTGACCGATAAGAAAAGATTTAGCGAAATATTTGGCGCTTACAGCTTTGAGAGCACTGAAGATGTCGTTAAGGCGTTTAATGAGACGGCAGTGCTTTCGGCGATAGAGACCTCTAAGCCCGGTGAAATAAAGAAGATATTTGAAACGTATGCAAAGGTATTTCCGTTCAGTCTGGACACATACAACAGCTCGGTGGATAATCGTGATGCGGTTGCATTTGGGTTGGCAGGACAGAAAATAGAAAGTATGACAGCGCTGGAAGACAAGATTGACGAGCTGTGTGCGAAAAAGCCGAGCAGCGGCGGAGGCGGCGGAGGCGGAGGCACTTCGTCAGGCAAAGCCTCCGGTACTGTGCAGGTGAATGTGCAGGACTACACGAAAGGCGATACAGAGGCGGCAAACACTAAACGGTTTTCCGATCTCACTGGCAGCGAATGGGCGGAGGAGGCTATCTGTGCGCTTGCGGACAGAGGAATTATTTCAGGAGTAAGCGAGGGTATCTTTGAACCGGAGAGAAGCATAAAGCGTGAGGAGTTTGTTAAACTTATATTGTCTGCGTTCGGTATTGACGGCGGAGAATATGAGGACTGTGGTTTTGAGGATATGGATGCGGAATTTTGGGCGTATCCATATGTGTGCAGAGCGTATAAATTGGGAATCGTAAAAGGTGTGGATGATAATCATTTCGGAACGAACGGAAATATTTCGCGTCAGGATATGGCGGTGATAATTTCTCGCGCGGCAAGTACAGTCGGAATAGAACTTGCTTCGACAGGAGATATACCTAATTTTACAGATAGTGACGAGATTGACAGCTATGCGGCGGACAGTGTAAATAAGCTTTCGGCTGCAGGTATCATAAACGGTATGGGTGACGGAGCTTTTGCGCCCAAGCAATTTGCGACCAGAGCGCAGACTGCGGTTATTCTTTACAGAATTATCAAATAAAACAAAAGGGAGAAGGTATTAAATGAAAAGACTTATTTCATTCATTCTTGCTGCGTCGATGTGTATTTCATCAGCCGCATTTGCAGTAGAAGACCTGAATAATACGGATAATACAATAAATACCAAAATCGGTGAAAACGACACAAACGGCACATACGGCCGCGACATGAACATTGTTGAAAGCCTTGACATTTTTTCGTTTTTCCAAGCTGATCATACGGAGAATGATACGGTAAGCCGTGTGGATTTTTTGCAGGCGGCAATGGAACTTGTGTATAAAGAAGTGCCGTATTCGAACACAAAGATAAGCTTTACGGATGTTGACTCGGGAAATCCGGGTGCAAATGCGATATCGTTAGCGGTGTCTGTTGGTGCGGTTGACGGAAAAGCGGATAAATTTTATCCTAACGATGCAATAACTTTTTCGCAGGCGGTTAAAATCCTTGTTGCAGCATTGGGGTACGCTCCTTTGGCGGTGGAACTGGGAGGCTATCCTGCCGGGTTTAATTCGGCGGCAAAAAAGCTTGATTTAACTGACGGAATATCTGTATCGGCAGACGAAACGGTGACTGCGGGCATGATGGCAAAGCTTCTTTTAAATGCCGGCTTTGCTGAGCCGCTTAATTTGACTGTTGCAACAGAGAATATCAAGATTGACACATCGAGAAAGAGCTGTGTATTGTGGGAGGTTCATTCTGTTGGCAAGGGCGAGGGAGTACTCACGGGAAATGGATATACATCGCTTTACAGCAGTAAGGATTCGGAAAGCGGATGTCTGACGATAGATAATTTTAAAGGCACGTACTACAGCCTTTCGGAGGCGGAGAAGTATTTGGGTTACTATGTGGAATACTTTTACCGAGACTATAACAGCGAAAGCGTTGTTCTCTATATCGCACCGAAGGAAAACAAAAATAATGTAACACAAATTGACAGTGAGAAAATTGTAGGTTTTAATAACGGAGTTCTCACTTATTATACGGATACAAACGGCTCATCAAAAAAACAAAAACAGATACCGTTAAACGTATCTGTTATATATAACGGAAAGATGATAATGGAGTATTCTAAAAGTGATTTTGTGGATATTACCGGTCAAATCACGCTCGTTGACAATGACAAGAACGGAAGCATTGATGTTGTAAATATTATAAATTATGACAGCATCGTTGTTAATGCGGTCGATGTCGAAGGTAAGATTATACACGATTTGCTGAACCCGACACAAAAGATTGACTATTCCGAGCAGGGCAACTGGAACTATTTTGCGATATGGGATACAGACGGCAACCGAGTAAAGCCGGAGGAGCTTCAGCCTAAAGATGTTGTTTCGGTGGTGAAAAGTAAGGATTCTTCCTATATACGAGCGATTGTGAACCGTCAGACGATTACGGGAAATGTAGAGGCGAAAAATGAGAGAGAGGGAAGGAACTACATTACCTTGGACGGACGTGAATACAATGTGGAGAAACGCTGCTATGAGGTTTGCGAAAACAAGTTGGCTATGGGAGGAAACATAACGGCATATATTGATGTTTTCGGAAGAATTGCATATGTTGAAAATAAAAGTGACAAAGAGGGCTTTGCGTTAATACTTAGGGTTATTTCGGGAGATTTTAAAGATGATCCGTATTCCATATGTCTTATGACAAGCTCGGGCAGCATAGAAACATATAAGCTTGCCTCAAAGGTAAGTATTGACGGAGTATCATATAACTCAAACAGTATTCCCCGTTCTGTTGAAAACAGCGACGTTATCCGTTATAAGCTCAACGATAACAAAGAGATAAAATGGATTGATACTCCGATAGAAATCAATGAGGATGGAGGATCAATCCACAAGGTAGCAGAGGCAAAAAACGAGAGCTATCATTCACCGGGACGTTGTATAGGAGGCAGCGGATTAATAGTGAGTTCAAATATGCTTGTTTATGTGTGTCCCGACAGCCGGGTTGGTGCAGACAAGGATGATTTCAGCATGAGCTCGGTATCAAAGCTTGTAAATACTCAGAAATATACGGGCGTTTCCTATGCGGTTGATCCCGAAACATTGATTGGTGATGTATTGGTTTTAAAGGATGTAAGCAGTGCGAGCGCACTTTCCCACAATTCAAAGACCGCAATTGTTTCGTATATATCTCAAGGAGTGGATCAATCCGAGGAAGAGATATACCAAATTACCGCTAAAACACTTCCGAATATGGAGGATATTACCTTAAAGCTTAAGATGGATGATAAAATAGAGAAAAATATTAAAGTAGACAACGGAGATATTATTAAATACGATGTCGATACAAAGGGGTACATTTCAGCTTTAGAGGGTATTTTCTATGCAGATGCCTTGACTTTAAATCACAACAAAGAGGCCGGCCGCGAAATTGCACTTACAGGGCTTAATGCATGGGGTGATGCGGAATTTGCTCTTTATTGGGGAAAGATTGTAGACAAGTATGGTACTGTTATAAAGTATAAGCTGGATCCGGATCTTTTGGCAGAGCCGAAAAATCATCTGGCAGAATATTCAATACATGATTTGTCAATCTATCCTGCAAAGGTTCTCGTTTATGACAGCAAAGCACGAAAGGAAGATATCAGATTATCTGTGGGAACAATAAATGATATTTGCGATGAGAAGCATTTTGGTACGGGGTCTAAAGCGATCATGGTTACACACTTTGCTCGAATAGAAGCAGTAATCATTTATAAATGATTTAACAGAGCACGACAAACGGAAAGGAGCAAATAGATGAAAAGATTTATACAAACACTTGTTTTTCTTGTAACTCTGTGCATTGCTGCCGGCGTGGTGTATGCGGAAACAACAGATATATATAAGAAAATGGGCACCGTTGAACAAATGGATATCGAACTCTGTGAGTTGTCGATAGCAAAAACAGTTTCCTCAAATGATGCGTATATTATACTGAATTCCTATATTGAGGCAAAGGATAAAAAGAGCTACACCGTTTCCTATGAAGAAGCTGACGGAGAATCACACTATTTGGGTACATTTACAGCGGAACCGTTTTTGAATCAGAAGACAAAATTCAGTCTTGCCGGGATTAAAAACGGAATTCATAATCTGACCATATATGTAACAGATGGGCCGAGGATCGCTGCAAGTAAGTCGATAAAGCTGAATGTGATGGATCAATATGAGCATCAGTTTATGGATCAGCTTTGCCGTTACGGCATGAATGTGCACCTAAATGATTCGGGAGAACGTGACTATGATGACATTGAGATACAAAGACTTGCCTTTGCAGGCTGTAAGAGTATACGTGAGTCTATTCAGTGGGCGAATGTTGAGCTTTCCAGAGGTGCCTACAGCTGGGGTAAGAATCGGCCCAATCAGGTTAACGGACGCGGCATTGACGGATTTAACGAGTACATTCAGAAATTCGATATATCTCATTATCGTATTCTGGGCTATGCCAATGAGAACTATGTGTTCTATAAGGAAGATGATCCGAATAATATAAAGCAAAGCTGGATTAACCGCGGTTTGTCGTGGTGGTCAAACAGTATGATGCCGAATATGCCGGATAGTCTTATGGGCTGGAAGAATTATGTCAAGGCAAATGTTGAACATTGGGGGACGGATAAGTATGAGATGCTAAATGAAAACTGGGGTGCTGCATCTATCTTTCCCGAAAAGGCGGGCAGGACTACCGTTTATGACACTGTTGTGAAATTTGCAACCGCAGGTAAGATACAGAGCGGGACAGAAGGCTACAATTCAAGTCTTGAAGCGTTTCAGACTGACCAGGCACAGCATTGGTTTGTTACAGAGTCTTTGGAGCAGGGAATATACCCGTATGTAAACGCAGTGGCTTCTCATGCATATACCCATCCGGGAGATCCGGATAAAAACGATGGCTTCAGGCGTATAATTCGTCAGACAGACCAGAACATGACTGATTACGGCGGTTGGAAAACGATTACCCTCAGCGAGGTTGGCTGGAGTAACAAGTATGAGGAAAAACCGGCATATCCCATGGTAAATGTTGAGGATGCGTCTACGTACCTCACAAAAAACTTTGTGCTTTCAGACGATGTGAATATAGATGCTACCTATTGGTATGTATATAACAAATACAGGCTCACCGAAGAGGGTGTAAAGAAGATGCTCGCTGAAGGTTATAACGATCCGGAATATAACTTCGGGCTTTTCGATATTCAGTACGAGCCAAAGCCTACATATGTGGCATATACTGAGCTTAACCGCAGATTGAGCGGTTCGGTATATGTAGGTGAGGTAGATTTGGGTTACGGCGAGAATCAGAAAGCATTCCTTTATGCAAAGGACGGAAAACCGGTGTTGGTTACGTGGTACTATGATGGTGAGAAAGGTGAAAATTCAATAAAATTTGATGAGACGGTTGAGGCTTATGATCGCTACGGCAATTTTGTCTATAGAGGTGACGGAGAGTTTACTGTAGGTAACGGACCGATGTATGTTTACGGACTGTCGAACGATTGGTTTGCAAAGTCAATACAGTATAATCTGCCGCGTTTGAATAAGGATTATATGTCGCAGTACGCAGAGGAATTTGATGATAGTTTTGCGGCTGAGATTAACAAGGTGTTTAAAAATGCGGAGAATGAGTTAAATGCCGGTGTGACGGCAGAGAGTCTTGTTAAGATAGCAAAAAGCTATGAAGAATTGGGAAATAAAATTATAAAACAGGGAGCAGACGGAAAGGTAAGTCAGCTTACTGTGTCAAAGACTCTTTATAAGCTTTACAGAATTATACAGAAAATTGCAAATGCATATGTCCCCATGTATGCGGGCGAAGTGCCGACGTCTATGGAGAGCGATATAAAGCCGCTGACAGAGAAGATTAACAGTCTTTACCGTGAAAAGCACAGGCTTATGCAGTATTCTGATGAAATGTACCGATTTGCAAAGGATCATGCAGATAATTTTGAAACAGTGGCAGCGCTTGAAGAAAATCCCCAAAAGGGCGGGGTGTTAAAGAGCTATGACCTTCTTGCGGGCATTCTTATAGATTGGACGGACGCTTTCACGAATTATGAGGATATTATACGCTATGCTGTGTTTACTCATGTGCCTTATCCCGATACGGTGGTAACTTCAGGCTTCGAGTCAACCATAGATTTGTCGTTATTCAATTTTGAAACGGAAGCAATTAATGCATACGTTGAGATTACCGATCCTGACGGCAATGTTGTTGCCAAAACGGAGACAGCGAAAATTGATCCGGACAGCTACAAAACGATGCCTGTATCGCTTATAGTAAATCAAGTGGCCGGTGTTGAAACTTATTACTATAAGGCAAAAGTCTATGAAGAAAACGGCGAGTTTATTTACGATTCTGTAATTGCCTTTACGGTAAAGGATAGCCTTAAGTTGTCGGTACAGCCTATAAAAGGTACTGTCGACGAGGCAAGCACACTGGCTGTTAACGTAAGCAATACTTCCAATGAGGACTTGGATCTGGTACTTTCAGTGAAATCGGATGAGAATATAACTTTTGCGCAGTCAAATGTGACATTCAGCGCAAAAAAAGGTGAGACAGTTACGGTTAATATACCGATATCCTCAATTAATAATACTGAATATCACTACTATACATTTGCCTATACCCTTTCAGAGACGAACGGCAATGTGATATGTTCGGGCAATCAGCCGGTGAACTTCGCTACAATTGTAAAGGCGAAAAATCCGATCAATGTGAAGGAATACAATGATGAGGATTGGAAGGATGCATATCCGGTTTATCTCAATTCGCCGCAGGAGGCAAACTCTGTAGATGCGTGGAAGTCCTCCAACTGCGCTGCAAGAGTGCTTTATAAGTGGGATGAGAATAACCTGTACGTTTTGGCTGATGTATATGATAACAGGCTTTACAATACCCTGACAAAGTCTGATATGTGGAACGGGGATTGTGTGCAAATGTCCTTTGATCCAAATAATGACAGGACAAAGGCTTATGATGCAAATGATTTGGAAATGGGTTTTGCAAAGACGACATTGGGTAACAGCGTGTATGTATGGCAGACTCCGACGCCGTACACAGGTTCGGAAACACCGGACTGGCTTAATATTGTGCGCGATGATGACGGCTGCGTTACGAGATATATGATTGCCATCCCTTCAAGTGTGATTCCGGGAGTGAAACTGCAAAGCAACTCTGAGTTCGGTCATAACATTGGAGTTAATGACGCTGACTCGCTGTACAGAGATAACTGGATACAGCTTACAAACGGGACAATCGATTCAAAGAATCCGAGTCTTTATGTGCCCTTTATATTAAAGGATTCAGAAGATAAGGAGCTTATTCCGAGTCTTGCAGGAACAATATTTTCCGGAAAAATAGTTAGCAACGAGAAGAAGATAATTCCGTTTACGGATGTTTACGGACATTGGGCAGAAAACCAAATTGCAAGTCTTTACGAAAGAGGAATTGTAAACGGTAAAACAGATATATCCTTTGACCCGGAAGGTAGTCTTACACGCGCTGAGTACATGCAAATGGCGGCAATGACTCTCGGAAAGAGTACCGGGGCGTTGTATAAGGTTTATGATGATGTAAGTGCGGATGAATGGTACGCCGAGGCGGTTCAGGTTCTCCATGAGAACAATGTCATTCCCGAAGCAATGACAGAAGAAAACATGATCTTCCCCGACAAGGAGATAACGAGAGAGGAAGCGGCGGTCATTGCAGCTAACGTGTATAAAGCACTTAGAAGCACCAATATAAAGAACACTGATCTATCTTCAATTCCGGACGGCGGTGATGTGTCTGAATGGGCGGCCGAAGGTGTAGCAAAAGCTATGGGACTTGGGCTTATAGAAGGCAGTGATAACGGAGAGATCACGCCGAGAAATCTGCTTACACGCGCCGAGGGTGCAACGGTTATATTTAAGCTTCTATTAAAAATATCGTAATATAATTTGAGTATAAAATTTGGTTTATTTACCGGAGTTGGACGATGTGTCGAGCTCCGGTAAATGGCTTAATGGATTGTGGTGGAGTATGAAAAAATTTTTGAACTTTATTATGACATTTGTTGTTGTATGCAGCATGATGCCGACTTTTGCCTCGGCGGAAACGATTACTTATTTATCCGAACCTAATCCGGATTATATTTTTTCTGTGTATGGCGAAGCGGAAACCTATACGCTTTTAGGTGGAGACAGTAACAGTGGTTTTTTTGTTATAGCAAATGACTTTTACGGTACTCGGCCTTACGCTTCGGTATCGGGGACAGGGTACAGCTTTACCGATACCAACAGTATCGGATATTGGCTCAATAATGGCTTCAAGACAGAGGAAAACACTTTGCCTCAAAATATTATGAGCTATATTGATACCGAACATATATGGGAAGAAGGCGCAGCGGGAATAAGCCTGCTGTCAAAGAATGAATTAGATGCGAATGCAGATAAGATAGGATTCAATGCGGCTTACAATAAGACCGAGGAGGGAAGTGACAATCGGTGGTGGATGAGAGATAATGCAGGAAATGTGTCAAGACCGTATGTGTGTTGGGTTAGTTCCGGCGAACCGACAGTATCAACGTATACCGGCACCAACTCCAGGCTTGTGCGTCCTGTGTTTTACCTTAAGGCGGACTTCTTTAAGAATATAAGGCTTAATGTGTGTAAAATGGGAAAGGAGGTAAAGAAGAAAATCTTGGGGTTGGATATGTCCGCAGCACATTACACCAATGCAGAAAAGGAAATTATTGCCGATACTGACTCAAACTTTGTTGTAGCAATGAAAGGAGAAATTCTTCCTGATGATACGCTGCCGACAGAGCCATATTTTGATATTACCGTGGAAGTGACAGCAAATGAGAAAGAGGATTTTTATATTCTTGTTACCTCTGATTACACAGAGACGATAAGAAAAGATGTAAGCTTTACGGACGGCAGTGTACAGAGAGTAAGAGTGTATCTGGATACCGCTAACAAAAAAGTGAAATATACGGCGTCTTTATATTATAAGGACCTTTTGACAGCCTCGATTTCAGACAGTGTGGCAGCTCTTGACAATATTGAAAACGATGGGTATATAAATAAGGGTTACGGGACTCACATAACCTACAGCGGATACAGCGTTGAAGAAACGATTACCCTTTTGAAAAGAGCGGGAGCGACAGTTGTCAGAGATCATGATACATGGTCGGGAGTTGAGAAGGAAAAGGGGAAATATGTATTTAATGAGAATATTATAAAATATGTTGATGAGCTTTATAAAAACGGCATAGAAATGATGTACATTTTATGCGATAATAATCCTCTTTACGGCGATGCGTGGAACGGGGTAATAGACACTCAGGAAGAAATCGACGGATTTGTAAATTATGCTCTTGCCACGGCCAAGCAGTTTCCGCAGATTAAACGATATGAAGTTTTGAATGAGAGGGATACCACGTATACGCCGGAGCAGTATGCTGCGTTATGCAAGGCGGTGGGAAAGGCACTTAAAGAACACGATCCGGAGATAAAAATATCAGTTGGAGCCTTGTCTACCCTGTCGGGTTGGAAGGATTTTGCCAAGGCAATGGTTACAGAGGAGGCATATCCGTATGTGGATGCTGTGTCAACTCATCTTTATCATATTTATTATAAAGGCGATTCAAATATGTTTGTAGCTGACAGCAATGATGTGCAGGGATATATCAGAGATTTTGGCGGGTGGCTGGATTTGGAGCTTACGGAAACAGGCTATTCTACTAATGGCCCATGGCTCGGTTCCACTGATTTGGCTGTAACGCCGGAGCTGCAGGCGGTTGAAATGATAAAACGCAGTGTTATGAGCGATTGTGTAGGAATGTCTTTTGTTACAAACTATGTGCTGAAGGAAGATGTAAACTCCGGTGAGAGCTATCAGTTCGTGGAGAATGACGGAACGCCTATGCCGGCATATTATGCGGTAAGAGAGTTTTATGACAGAACGAAATACGCTGAGTTTATGGGAGAGATATACATTCAGGATAATGTATATGCCTTTTGGTATCGTGACAGCGGAAAGAATATGGTGGTATTGTGGCAGAAAACGAAGGACACGTTTGCAAAGCATACAGATGACTCGGCGGTTGATGTAACCTTTGCCGATGGGATCACCGCATATGACATATATGGAGATGAAGTAAATCAAAACGGCACACTGTCATTACAGACTTATCCGATGTGGGTAGAGGGACTTTCTGAAGAATATTTAAGGAATGCTTATAGGCTGTCCGCAAATGGCAGACTTTCATCGGCTGCGGAATATATAGGCGGTCGTGTAAGTGAATTCGTAACAGAGTATGAAGCATTATGTGCAAATCCTACATTTGACGGTGTAACCGCACTCTTAAATGAGATATACGAATACGGAAAAACTATGATAAAGAACAATACTGAAACCGATAAGGTACTAAGTGCAAAGCTTTCTGAACTCAGTGATATGGCAGATGAAATAGCAAAGCTTATGGTTCTTTGTGATTGCAGCAGTGTAAGCACTGAAAGTGTACGCAAAAAATTGAGTTCAAACAGTTCTGTATATAAAAGCTTTGAAGAAATGACAGGGGAAATGGAAGCATCTCAGATGATATACAAGGACAGACCATACAGATATGGTAAACAGCTTATTGAAAAGGTGTCGAAGTTTAAAGACAGAAAAAGATTTGCTGAAGCAAAAACAGAGCATGCATACCTTGCGGAGGACGGTAAACTTGTTATTGAGGGAACCGGTGAGCAGGTGCGGCAGATTGCGATAAAGCTTGAAAATGATAATGCGGAGATCGTGTATATAGGCTTTTGTGAAAGTGATGAAAATGGGTTTTACAGTCTGCAAACATATTTGACGATTCCGGGTGAATACACTCTCACGGTCGAGGATGGTTCAAAGCATACTGAAAGTATAGTATGCGTTTATGACGGCGAGTTGACGGATGAAGAAAAGAGAACATATACAGCCAATATAGCAGCAGAAAAGCTTTTGGAATGGTCACAGCTTATGCTGGACGAGGAACTTAAGACTGCCGAGTGCCTATGTCTTGAAAATATTGATTTTTCATCAGATGAGAGCGGATTCGATTTCAGTTTTGTGTTTGACAATACCTTTGGCTATGGACAGAGTGAAGTTATGTATATTGCGGCATATTCAGACGGGATACTTACCTCATGCAGTACAGCAAAATTACATGAGGGAGAGAACGGTATATCACTCAGATTAGACTGCGGTGGGATCAACAGAGAAGTAAAGGTAATGCTGTGGCAAAATAATATTAAGCCGCTGAAAAAAGTATTTGTAATTAATTAGTGTCCGCCAAATAGAAAAAATGGCAAAACCGCTGATTTTTTAAGATATCTACGACATAATAAGTGCAAGGGAAAATACTAAAAACAGTAAAAACCCTTGCACTTATTATATTGTAAATAGCCTGAAATGTCAGTAGTTTAGCTGTTTTATTTATTCAGTAGGCATTAATTAAAAACAGAAAAAGGCTCTCGAGGCTTACAGCTGCGTAGTACGGGTGTTTTTTCATTTATAAATCAGATTATATATTAGTATATACCTTTTAGGTGTTCCTATTCGGATTCCGATTCTGACTTCGAATTGTTTCCGGAATAGATTCGGTTTATAGGAAAGTTATAGCCGTCTGTATATTCGTCCGCAGCGTAATCTTTAAGATGATTGCGGTACTTATTAGGAGAGTAGCCGGTTTTCTGCTTAAAAGTTTTTATAAAATGGGAATAAGAATTAAAACCAAGCCTGTTTGCGATTTCTGTAACTGACATTCCCATGCCAAGGTAGTCGCAAGCGCGGGTTAAGCGCATTTGCAGAATAAGCTGTTTATAAGAAAACCCTGTTGAATTCTTAATAATTGTATAGAGCTTTGTTTTGCTTATATGAAATTCGTTTGTAATGGTTTCTATTGAGATGTTTTTGTCAAAATGCTTACTTATATACGAAACCAGCTTGGTTGTAAGTATGTTTCGGGAAAGATGAGTCTCGGCCAGTAACGCCGGATTCTGTTTGTGTGCGGTCATAAACAAGTAAAGAATTTCCCCAAGCATCTTGGTATTAAAAAAATCATACATAGTATTGTCGATATTAATGAAATAATTATAGGCGTCCACAAAAAGCTGAGTTATTTCAACCATATCTTCAACAGGCGTATGAGCGACCATTGCACCGTGCTCCTGTATATATTTAAGAGCCGGCTGCAGTGATAAGTTTTTCTCTTGTATTGAATATTCATCAAACCATATTATGGGAATATCGAAAATTGTGTCACAGCTAATTCTATGGAATGTAAAAGGCGGAACGATTAATATATCTCCTGCTTGTGCCTCGTATATCTGATCCGAAAGATAAAGCTTAACGCCGTCACATAATACATAACACATCTCGAATGTTTCGTGCAAATGCATAACAGGATATTCTTTGGAGTCAACACATAACTGTACAGTGTAGTGAGTGAGCATTAAATCAATCCTCCTTTTGCGATTATTCATATTCTTAATTTACTGTATACAGTATAGCATGTATTTTGCAGAAAAGCAATACTTTCGCGGTGAATTTAATTGAATTTTTATGTGTTATACATTCAAATTAAGTAATATTTATGCAGATAAAAATATGCTCCAATCCGTATTGCGTGTCCCCAAACATTGATTATACTGCGTTTTATGAGGCGGCAGAAAAGGAAAGCCCGATAATCTGTGAGGAATTTGTAAATATCGGCACACGCGTGTTCCCGGCCGGTCTAAAATAATAAAAGCGTTGCGAAACTGATTTAATCGTGTATCCGGAAAGTCCGCTTTTTTATATACATCCAATTTAACTTTTTATTATTTGAGCTGACTTTTCCCGGTTTGAGATATATAGATATTACGGTATTCTTTTGGAGTCATTCCGGTTTTTTGCTTGAAAAATCGGCATAGGTAGCCGCTGTCACAATAACCCATTTTTTCTGATATTTCATCAAGCGTAATTTTTGAATCATGAAGGAATGATTTTATACAATTTATTTTGTGAATATTCTTGTATTCCACAGGCGATATTCCGGTATAATTTCGGAAAAGGCGTTCGTAATGGCTGATACTTATGTTGTGGCTTGCGGCAATGTCTTTAATGCTTTTTGCGGGCGATGAACACTCTTCAAGATATTTTATGCTGTTTTCGATAATGCTTATATCTGAGTAGCTATTTTTTTCTATAAGGCAGTTACTCGCTATTGTGTTAAATATGTCATATGCGGCAGTGTATACTGACAATGGCAATGAATGTTCAGTATTAAATGCATCAATCAAAGATAGAAATAGATTTCTATACAGCGAAGAGTAGTGTGTGGTAACAATCATAACATTTTTGCTAAAAAAGATGTGATCGCCACTGTCTTGTGTACATATAAAAGCTTTTTTAGGAGTGTCTCCCCTGTGTATATCTATACAACTTAATGTAAATTCAAATAACAGGTTTTCCTGGAAGTTGTCATTTCCCGACGGAGAGTTTTCCCAGACATACTGACACCCCTGAGGTATGTAAACAAGAGTACCGTGAGGAATATTCAACGGAGGCAGATTATTTTGATAACAAACGCCGGTGGTGTTTGAAAAGAACAAAAGCGCATCTGTTTGGCGCGGAGCAGACATTGTAAAATTTGTTTTTCCGCTGCTGATCTGCCTACTTGCGAAAATGTTTGATATATTGAAAAAATATCGGTTAAGTTCAGAAAAATCAAGAAGCATTTTGAATACCTCCAAGATATAATGGTTTAATTGTTTTCACAATTATAACACGAAAATCTTTTATTGTAAAGAGCGGTCGGAAAAAGTCCAATTATTTGCGTATAAAATCCATAGTTTTTGTATTAATGGTATTATATAATTATGGCAGAATGCAAATCCGGATTGCATTTTATAAAATATAGATTAAAGGTATAATGCAAAATAAAGGAGGAAGTAACTTGAGTAAGAAAATTTCAGTTGCAATACTTGGTGTCGGTTCGCGTGGATGCGGGTTTGGTCAGGAAGTGCAAAACGATAACGAGCGTTATGAACTTTCGGCTGTTTGTGATATAAATCCCAAACAGCTTGCAAAAGCAAAAAAGCTTTTTAGTCTTTCTGACGAACAAATATTTTCAGATGAGGAAAGCTTTTTTTCGGAAAAAAGGGCTGATTTAATGGTTATTGCCACACATGACAAGTACCATGCTCGCCAATGTGTTCGAGCCATGAAAATGGGATATGATGTGTTTATGGAAAAACCAATCAGCGATTCAAGGGAAGAAATCTATGATTTGCTTAAAGCACAAAAAGAAACAGGTAAAGTCGTTATGGTTTGCCATGAGCTCAGATACGGTCCTGCGTTTGAGAAATTACACGAACTGATTATAGACAATGTTATCGGGGAGGTAGTAGCAATTGACGCTATGGAACGTGTAGAATATTGGCATCAGGCTCAAGCCTATGTCAGAATACAGTCGGGGGTTAATGATGTTGCACATCCGACGATACTTGCAAAATGCAGTCATGATCTGGATTTGCTGCACTATTATGCAGGGGCGGAATGCGATACTGTATCATCTGTCGGAGGTTTGAAACTTTTCAGAATTCAAAATGCGCCGAAGGATTCAACGGAGCGGTGTTTGGAGTGCCCTCATGTCGACACCTGTGCTTTCAGTGCAAAAAGGATATATATAGACAGATGGAAGGAAAGAGGATGTCCTGAATTTGTTTGGCCGTTCAATAAGGTATCCTTAAAAATTCCTACGGATGAGCAGGCTCTATATGAGGGGCTGCGTAATACCTGTTTTGGTAAATGCGTTTTCCGATGCGGTGTGGAAAGCAATAAACACGTTGTTGATCATCAGTTGGTACAAATGATGTTTAAAAACGGTGTTGCGGCTACTTTGAAAATGGTGTTTGCCGGCGAGCCCGGAAGACGAATTAACATTTTCGGTACACACGGCGAGTTGCTTTTGGATGAGAGAAATGAAACTATTGAAGTATATCGCTACGGAGAGAAGAAAGAGGTTATAGAATTTAAAACCTTGATGGAGAACGGTCATAGTCACGGAGGCGGAGATGCCCTAATAATAAAAGATTTGTATTCTGTTTTGAACGGGGGTGGGGAAGGCAGAACCTCGCTCATGGACTCTATAGAGGCTCATTTAATGGGGATCAGTGCAGAAGAATCAAGATTAAACGGCGGAATTACGGTGAAGGTTCATGAATGATTGCATTATTTTAAAAAATTGTAGGATCATAGGAGACAGATCTATCCGGGAAGACAGCAGTATTTTGATTCAAAATGGTATTATTGCCGATATTAGTGATATTGCCGGGTTTGAAGCAAGTGAGTATGCAAAAGTATATGATATGAAGGGTAATTATGTCAGCGCAGGGTTTGTGGATATCCATACGCACGGCGGAGGCGGTGCCGATTTTATGGACGCGACAGACGATGCGTTCGACACCGCTTTGGGATATCAGCTTGAAAACGGAGTTACGGGGGTGGTTGCAACCTCTCTGACTGCGGCATATGAGGACATATGTTGTTTTATGGACAAGGCAAGAGAATATATGGAGGTTCCGCACACCAAGAAGTCAAAGCTTCTTGGTGTGCATTTGGAAGGACCGTTTATATCTGTGAAAGGCTGCGGCGCACAAAATCCCAAATATCTTATGAATCCGAATAAAGATTCTTACAGCTTTATTATTAAAAACAGAGATATAATCAAAATAGTTACAATTGCGCCGGAATTGGACACGGACGGGAGCATGACGCGGGAGCTTACCGAAAACGGCATTTTGGTGTCGGGAGGTCATGATGACGGTGCATATCCGGAATTTGTTCCTGCATTTAAGTCGGGTTTGAAACACTTGACGCATATATATTGTGCAATGTCGGGTTTTGGAACAAAAGCCGGAGTCAGAGAAATAGGACTTAGGGAATATGGGCTTATGACAGATAACGTCACCTGTGAAATTATTGCGGATAATATTCATATAACTCCCGAAATGGCAAGGTTTATTTTAAAGTATAAGGGGGCTGATAATGTTGCGGTGGTATCGGACTCGCTGCGATGCGCCGGTATGCCGGCAGACGGACGCTTATATAATCTGGGGTCAAAATACGACAGTGCATCGTTGAAAGTAAAGGTTTCCGACGGGATTGCAATGCTTGCTGATGGCAGTAAGTTTGCCGGAAGCATAACAAGTGTGCATAAAATGGTGAGAAATTTGATAAATGCCGGTATTCCTGTTGTGGATGCGTTTAAGACGGGAACGTCGGTGCCGGCACGTATTATAGGTGAAAAGAAGATAGGCAGCGTTAAAAAAGGTTTTGCTGCTGATCTTTGTGAGTTTGACGAAAATTTCGATATTGTTTCGGTCTTTTTGGACGGAAAGAAAGTAAAATAAATTTTATGAAGGGAAATGTGTATTATGGAGGACAATAAAATTAAGCTTAGGGTTTTGGAAAATGATGATGCAGTTAATTTGGATATGGCACTTGATATGTTGGCGGAAATCATAAAAAATAATGAAAGGGGAAAGCGAACAGTATTTATTGTGCCTGTCGGACCGGTGAAGCAATATCCGATTTTAGCTGCGATGGTAAATAAGCTTAAAGTTTCATTAAAAAACGTATGGTTTTTCAATATGGACGAGTATCTCATATCTCCGACAGAAGCAATTTCGTCCGAACATTTTCTGAGCTTTAAAAAGCGCATGAATGACGAATTTTATGCGCGGGTTGATGAGGCGCTTATAATGCCGAAGGAACAAAGGCTGTTTCCGATTCCGGGAAGAGAAAAGGAATATGATGAGCTTTTAAAATCTCTCGGTGGTGCGGATGTGTGCTATGGGGGACTCGGCATTAACGGTCATATTGCGTTTAATGAGGCGGCAGAAAAGGATGATCCGATAACCTGTGAGGAATTTGCAAATCTCAGCACACGCGTGCTCCCGGTCAGCCGTGAAACAATAGCCATAAACGGAGCCGCATATCTACATGGAGATATTATGGCAATGCCGAAATGGTGTATCACAATAGGCATGAAGCAGATAATGGAATCAAAAAGAATTTATTTATCGACAGGTGCGGCATGGCATCCGGGAATATTAAAGCATGTACTTAACGACAAGCCGCAGCCGCAGATACCGTCAACCATTTTGCAAAAACACGGGAACGTATTATTCTGCACAAATAAAAGTATTGCGGAACTGATTTAACAGTGCATTGGGAATGAACTGTTCATTGAGCAAAAAAACGGGAATTGTGCACCTATATAACTGAAACGTGCATGGACAAAACGTTGTAGGTATGTTATTTTGTTATTGAAGAGCGGATGTTGGAAAGGGGGATTTGTATGAAGTGTTTTCAAATCGATTTAAATGAGCTTCCTAAGGTTGCGTTGTGGGGAAAAGAAGCACTGATACCGCCGCGCTTGCATTATTCGCGTTATCTGACGGAGTATGTTATGTACGTGGTGATAAAGGGCGAGCTTAAGCTCATGGTAAATGAAGATGTGGTTGTGCTTGGAACGGGAGACGTATATATCTTCTGCAATGGCGACTTGCAAGAATCGCTTGAAAGCAGTTTTTGTGAATATTATTATGTTCATTTCTGTTCAGAAAGTCTTTGCGAGACAGAGCTTGACGAGGCGGAGTATTCGGATTTAATAAACAAAAAACGAGGGCTGTGTCTGACAGCAGACGCTTTCAGCAGCAGATGCTACGAATTTCTTGATGTGTACGTTAAACAGAAAACCCATATTTATCCCGGAGAGCTTTTTGACAGCATAAAGGAGCTTATGCAGAACAATATACTTACTACCGAAAGCAAATATCCGGAAAAAAGACTTGCGGTATCAAACGCATTGTCAACGGTTTTGGTAAAGCTTGAAAGCAGCAGTATCGGGACGCCTAAGAGCGATAAGTCGAATACGCGAAGGGGATATGATACGGCAAGGGCAATTGCGGAATATATAGAGTTGCATTATGACAAGCCGATAACCGGAAGGCTTATAGAGCGCAAATTCTTTCTGACATATGACTATGTCAACAGTGTTTTCAACAAAATCATGGGCTGCACAATAAACAAATACTGCAATATCGTGAGAATACAGCACGCAAAAGCAAAACTGCGTGCGACAAACATGACGGTTAAAGAGGTGGCAATGGAAACGGGGTTCAAAAACGAGCATTATTTCAGCCGTCTTTTTAATAAAAACGAGGGTATTTCGCCGTCGGACTACAAGAGAAAATTTTTAGTGAAATTTGATAAGGAAGGACAGGATGAAAGTAATGAAGAATGAAAAGTTTTGTATCGATATTGATGAAGGCACAGGCTTTATCAAATCAATTGTAAATCCTGCGGACAAATACGCAATGAACTGGTGTGCGGAAGACGGACAATGGGGACGGATACACGTTAGAGGCTGGACCCCGTGGCTTCTTGAATTCGATGAAAACGACAATGTGAGAATGAAGCTTGTATCCTTAGTTTGTGAGAGCGACCGTTCGGAGGCGGTATACAGAAGCAACAACATGGAGGTTACGGTAAGTCGATATTTTAAGGAAAACGGAAATTTTGTTGAAAATTACACGCTGAAAAACATCACAGATACCGTAATAACCGTAAACCGTGACAATTTTGGTATAGAAACGCCGTTTAACGAGCGTTATCCCGATGCGGAAGACTGTATGATTCATCGCTGTAATGCGCATATTTGGTGTGGTCATAACATATCGTGGGTAAACGCACTCAGAATGGGAGAGAGCGAATGTAATCTCGGCTTGTACCTGACAAAGGGTGCAATTGACTGCTATGACCAGAACGAGGCCTGCAACTTCGATATTTATGGTGGCAATACAAGAGGAAGATTTGTTCTTGATATAGAAAGCATATTTTTAAAAAGCGGTGAGGAATATCAGCTTGAATGGGAGCTTTTCTTCCATAAGAGTAAAGAGGACTTTATGTCTATTATAAGCGGATATGACAACTACATAGGTATTGATGCTGTGCATTATACGGTTTTTGAAAATGAAAGCATAGATTTTACCGTTAAAACTTCCTCCGGCAGAGAACCGGAAATAAAATGCGAGAATGAGATTATACCGTCAAGGAAAACCGAAAACGGATTCAGAGTTGTGTTTAAGGCTCACCGCACGGGAGAGTATCGATTTATGATAAAAGACGGCGATGTAAGCACGTGGGCGGAGTTTATGGTCAAGCCGCTATTCGGTGAGCTTCTTGAGAAGCGTGTGCGTTTTATCATAGAAAATCAGCAGTGCTTAGATCCGGAAAGTCCGCTGTACGGGGCGTTTCTCGTTTATGATAACGACTACGACAGTATGTATTTTGACTATAGTAATCCCGACCACAACGCTTGTCGTGAGAGAATGAACATTCCGCTTCTGCTGATGAAATATCTTCAAAAGAAGGAGGATCCGGATGTTCGCAGAGCCGTAGATTTGTATATCAGCTTCATGTTCCGTGAATTTTATGACAGAGAGACAGGTGAGGTGTTTAATACAATCGGCAAAAACCGGGATATGCTGCGGCTGTACAATGCGCCGGGCGTAATGCAGATATTGTGCGAGATGTATTTTGTGACAAGCGACGAATCGTATCTTGACGATATAATCAGACTGACGGAAACGTATTACGGCATAGGTGGCAAAAAGTGCTATGCAAACGGACTTACGATAGGTAAGATAATCCGCGCATTTAAGATGGCGGGCAACGATGAAAAAACAGAAAAGATGATGGGATATTTCCAAACTCACGTTGATAATATGGTTGGTAACGGCACAGCGTATCCGAAGCATGAGACTAATTACGAGCAGACTATTGTTACGCCTGCGGTAAATTATATCGCTGAAATGGGCGCGCTGCGTGAAAACAAGGAATATTACATTAACGAAGCAGCAAAGCATATTGAAATATTGCAGAGATTTTCGGGCATGCAGCCAAGCTTTCATCTTAATGAAATCGCAATCAGATTTTGGGATGATGCTTGGTTCGGCAAAAACAAAATGCCCGGCGATACGCTGCCGCATCATCTCAGCTGCCTGAGTGCGCGGGCGTATATGTCATACGGCGTGCTTTCCGGCGACAGGAGTTGGATTGAAAAGGCGGAGGAGTGTATCAGAAACTGTATGTGTCTTATCGGTGATGATGGCAGAGGCTCTGCGGCATATGTATATCCTTACAGGCTTAACGGAATAAGAGGCGAATTTTACGACCCGTGGTCGAATGACCAGGATTTGGTTCTATACGATGCACTGTATTTTTCTGACTATGAGGATGCTTTTAAAATTTAATAAAAAATAATACTATTTCAGCGGTAATATGTATTACAATTTCTGCGCAGCAGTGTATTAATATAAATAATAGAAAATTTGAATTGGAGGTATTCTGATTATGAAAATCAAACTGGATGAGTTGAAAAGATTTTCTGTGGAAACGCTTTTGAAATCCGGAGTAAGTGAGGAGGATGCAAAGACAACCGCCGAAGTTCTCATAACAACCGACACATTCGGTGTTATGACTCACGGAACAAAGAATCTTAAAGGATATATTCAAAAGATGAATGCGGGCGGGCTTGACGCAAAG
>CACXES010000058.1 GCA_902766745.1 uncultured Ruminococcus sp. | reverse complement strand
ATTTTATTATAACGGAGAATCGATTCATATAACCGAACCCACGATTATATTTCTTCCGCATTGTATGACAAAAATAACCAATCCGACCGTAAAAGAGTATAAAATCAAAACATATTACAGCAACGGCATTGTTGCCCTGCACTTCACATGTGACACACCCCTTGCAACCTCTGTTGAAGCATTTCCGTGCAAGGCATATTTCAATGAGATTCAAGCATTGTTTTTAAAGCTTAAACAAACACATAATGATAAATTATTGGCGTATAACTCCATTTCCGTTTCGATACTTTATCAGATTTTTGCAATGCTTGAAAAGCGAAGCTCTTCATCATACCTGTCGAGCAAGCAGTATAATATTATAAAGGATTCAATAAGCTATATTGACGAAAACTATCTTGATATTTCATTGGATTATCGCAAGCTGGCGGCGAATTCAAACATAAGCCTTACATATTATCATAAACTGTTTAAGAAAAAGACGGGGCTTTCGCCGAACCAATATATCTTGATGAAAAAATTAAACTATGCGTGCAACCTGCTTACAGCGCCCAATCTTTCGATTAACAGCATAAGCGAAATGTCGGGGTTTTCAAGCGTTTATTATTTTTCAAAAATATTTAAAAAACACTTTCTCGTATCACCGCATGATTACAGAAAGAATTTTTATGCCAACCATTAATCTGAATAATATTTTAAAAAACTTGTATTCCGCCGAAACTTTCGGCGGAATACAAGTTATACACAACAGATAACCAAGCTCTGTATGACTTTTTATTCCGTATTCTGTTTAATAATTTCGATTTCCTCGGGCACGTCTGTTTTAAGGCTGTTTTATGTCGGAATTCACAAAACAGTACCATCCGCCGGTGCTGTATAACTTGTCTCTGTCACCGTCATAATCCCTGACATTAAAGCTCAAATATACATTTGTATTTTTCTCGGCTTTTTCATCGATGATAAGCACTCTCCACGGAATCTTACCCTCATAAATTGTTACGTCTTGCTTTCTGACTACTTTTAATTCGTTTCCGTAAATTTCGGGTTTTATGACCCCTGCACTCAACTCATCATACAAAGGCGTCCAATTGGTAAACATATACGTCTTGTCGTCAAATTCCGTAACTATCGCAGCAACATAAAGATAATTTTCATCCCATTTTGCATAAATTTCTCCTGCGAAATCATTCTTACCGCCATAATCCGCTTCCTCTCCGAAAGTCAGTCTTTCTATAACGCCGTCGATTACAAGCCCTGCCGAGCCATAGCTAACCTCGCTTTTATCAAAAACGCTGATTCTGTATCCGTCCCATTCCTCTTTGTCGATTACTCCGTCTATTGTTGTCTTTTCTTTAGCCTTATTCAAGCTTTTTAAAGTCAAAGCACTCGGCTGTTTATAGTGATTCGACCTTGCGCAATCAGCTGCATAAAAGTTATATTCTTCGCCGTCATCAACAGCAAAAACCGCCTCGTATAATTGTGCTGACCCTACTAATTCGGTCGGAATATTAATATAAGTGACCGCTTCCTCTCCGGGCTTGATATTTTCTATGCGTTTGGGAGCAATCACTTCTGACATAAGCTCGGGTGATTTAAAGCTCAGTGTACCGCTTATTTCCTTTTCGGTATTATTATTTTTTATTTTAATTTCGGTTTTCCAGTGTTTTCTGTCACTATCCGAATAAGGCATAAATTTCATATTTCCGTCAATTTGTTTTTCCGCAAAAGTTATACTCAGATTGACCAACGCATATATTTTACCGTCCTTACGCACGATAAGCTTTGCGTAATCTCTGAAAATATCAATACCGAGTTCGTTGTTACGGCTTTCATAATCAAAACAATCCGCACGTTTCTCCGGTGTGATATAGAATTCATTGTTTTCACCTTTGACAACCTTATAATTATCCTTTGCGATAACATCAATCTCTGCATCTGTATCGGTTTCAATTTTAAATCTGCGGTCTGACCTATAGGAAGCTCCTCATTGACAGAATTAATGCGTATCTTTTCGTTTTGTGACATTTCAAATTTTTCGGCTTTTGTTTCAAAATATATCGGTGCGTCATCCAAGACAAATGTATAAATTCCGTCCATACCGAAGATTTCCGTTGGATTCCCGTATTTATCATACATAATTCCGCTTTCCGAACCTAAATCCAGATTAACCTTTACCGTATCACGGTTTGCATACATCATAAACACATCTGTTCCATCCTCTTTTTTATACCTAAGGATATATGTGTTATCTTCTTGAATTATCTTTTCAAAAGATGCGCCCTCTGTCATTGCAAAAAAATTTGATGCGAACAAAAACGCCGGTTTTGCACCATAAGCGTTGTCTACTCCCCATCTGTGAACCGTTCCGAACCGTGCCTCATTGTCAGCCTTGGAAAGCTCATTTGTCTGGAACTGATACGAAATGAATGTATCAACAACATTATATGCATCAATCAACGCATAATGACGTACAAGGTTCCAACCTTGCCCCTCAGCAGTATTGTACTGGTTGCTCGATGATGTATTCGCTTCTGTAACCCAAACCTTAATATCATCCCATCCGTTTTCTTTCAGCATCTCTTTAACCGAGCCTACCATATCAACCCACTTGCCACTCTCAGGACTGTCCTGTCCCTGATAAGGATGACAGCTCACCGCATCACAATAGCCTTATCCTCCGTCTCTCAACACACCTTCTAACCAGCCCGCATTGGCTCTCGATGTTCCTCCGGCCAAAACGATCGCGTAGGGATTTCCCTTTTTTATACCTCTGTAAAAATACTGCAAAGCCGTTGCATATTCCGCACACGACATACTTTCTTGTCTGTTAAAATTGGGTTCGTTCGTAAGCTCAAAATACTCTGCTTTTCCTTTATATTCGGCCGCGAAATGATATGCTGCCGTTTCGAGAGCCTCTAAACCCTCTTTGGTTCTCGGAACAGTACCGCCCGTTACTCCTGCCGCCGTGCATGACGGAACCCAAATCAACAAAGGCTTAAGGTTTTCTTTTTCAAGATACGCAAACCATTTGTCATAGTATTCTTTCGTCGTTCCTTTAAAGCCATATACGCCTTTTTCTTTTTCGTAATTATCCCATATAAAATCTTCTCTTACAAATCCCGCACCTATTTTTTCCATTGTGGGAAGTCCCTCTTCAACAGAGGTTCTTCCGCTCTCGTTCGTATGCATACACATTCCGTATTTATAATTCTTTGTCCCTTTGCTCGGTCCGTTGACAAGGGAAAACTCAATGCTTTTTTCGGACGTTTCGCCTTCAGCGGTTTTCGTTATTATATTGAGTGTGTATATGTCATACCTTGAAACATCGGGCACAAGCTCTGTCGTCTTGCACTTCTCTCTGTTTGTATCGATTTTTTCTTCATTTTCACCAACCCACATTCCGAGAACTTCCTTTTGACCTTCCATATTGATTCCGATTGCGATATATACAGCCTTTTTAATTATTTGTCCCTCACTTCTGACGTGGAAGTGTATGGCGTCCATAAATACAACCGCATAGATTTCTTCAAGCGGTCTTGACTGCCATTCTCGCACTACAGGCAGTATTTTATCTGTTATCCGGCTTATTGTTGTATCGGAACATTCCAAACCGTAAATATCCTTGATGTGAGCTTCTATATCGCTTGTGGTCATGCCCTTTGCATACATAGATATGATTTTTTCTTCAATGTCACCGGTCAGTGTTGTTTGATTTTTCTTTACAAGCTGCGGCTCAAATTCACCGTCTCTGTCTCTCGGCACTTTGATTTCCGTTTCGCCAAAGCTTGTTTTAAGGGTCTTTTTAGAATACCCGTTACGGCTGCTTTCGCCCTCTTTGTTGCGATAATCATACTTTGTATAGCCTAATTCATCGTCAAGCTCTCCGTCAAGACCATTTTCAAGCATTTCTCCGACCATCATCTTAAACACATCTTTCAGGTCATCAAAATTCTTTACATCCAACCCTTTCATGATGTTACGCAAATTCTCCTTGCGTTCTTTTTCCACTGCCCGTTCTTCGGGACTTAATTTGTACCTTGGCATAATTAAAACCTGGTATAATGTAATTGACTCATCTAACGGTCATTTACAAATATACCTTTCTCCTTTCTATCAACCTTTTTAATTCGTGGTT
>CACXES010000057.1 GCA_902766745.1 uncultured Ruminococcus sp. | reverse complement strand
GAGCGGCGAGGTTGTTCCCCCGAAAGGGGGCGATATGGTGGAATACATAGCTTTAATAGTTATATTCACGTTTTATATCGTTCTTTTGATTAAAAAGTAATTAAAAGAAAAGACCGCACCTTTGCGGTACGGCGTTTTCGACAAGCTATAAACTTGAAACGGGAACGGCCGCCCCTGCAACGGAAAGCCGTTCTTTGTGCTTTTATATTATCACAAAGTAAAACAAATGTCAAGCGAATATCGAAAAAAATCAGGCGTCTGCGCGAGAGCGAGGCGCTTTTTAATTTACAAGATTTTTAATTTACATGAAGGGAGAAATTTAAAATGGACAACAATACAACTGCAACGGTCGGGGGTCAGACGGGGCATGCTGCAACGGATAACGGCAACCGGACGGGGCAGAACAGTTCAGACAGCACAGTAAACAACACAAACAGTACGTCAAATAACACAGGCAGTACAAGTGCCGAGCGCACATACACTGCGGCAGAGCTTGAGGCCGAGGTTGACCGCAGGGTAAATCAGGCACAGCTCAAGTGGGCGGCAGGGCTTGACGAAAAGCTCAGCGCAGCCAAGACGGAAGGTGAAAAGCTCGCCAAAATGACGGCAGACCAACGCGCAAAGGCGGAGTTTGAACAGCAGCGAACCAATTTCGAAAACGAGCGGGCACAATATCAGCTTGAACGTCTTGAGTTTGAAGCGGCGAAGCAGCTCGGAGAGCAGAACTTGCCCATAAGCTTTGCGAAAATGTGCGTGGGCAAGGATGCAGAGCAGACCAAGGCCAATATTGACACATTCAAAACGGAGTGGAGCAATGCTCTGCAGGCGGCGGTAAATGACAGAATGAAGGGCACACCGCCGAAGACAGGCGGCGGTACGGGCACAAATGCCGATGCAGCCGCTTTTGTTGATATTATCAGCGAATTACACAGATAAGAAAGGATGAAAATTAATGAGTTACTTAAAAAATGAACTTACAGGATTTGTACCGACACCGCAGGCAACCGATATAATCAAGTCGGTGGCGAGAGGCTCGTCGATACTTCGGATGGCAAAGACAGAGACAATGACGTCCGATAAAAAGAAATTCAATGTATTGACCGACGGTCCCGGCGCTTACTGGGTAGGCGAGGGCGAGAGGATTCAGACAAGCGGAAGCGAATGGATTCATCCCGTAATTGAGGCTAAAAAGCTTGCGGTTATCATTCCCGTTACAAAGGAAAAGCTTGACGATACCGTAATAAATGTGTTCTCTGAGCTCCGCCCCGAGATTGCCGAGGCATTTTACAAGGCAATTGACGCAGCGTGTCTCTTCGGAATCAATTCGCCGTTTAATACAAATATCATGGCGGCGGCAGAGGGCAATAATATGCTTGTTGTTGACAACAGCAATATTGATATTGCCGTATCTGACGCAATGGCAATGGTTGAGGAAAACGGCTACGATCCGAGCGGCTTTATCGGCAGAATAGGCGTTAAGAATCAGCTTAGGAAGCTGAGAGACGCAAACGGTTCACCTGCGTATGTGAACGGAACCACGGGTGGCGAGCTTTACGGACAGCCGATCGAGTTTGTCAGAAATGGTGCATGGAGCAATGCAAAGGCAGACCTTATCACCGGCGAATGGAAGTATGCCGTTATCGGAATAAGAAACGGAATTACCTATGAGATACTCAGAGAGGCAACTCTGCAGGGCACGCTCGACTCTGACGGAAAGCCTCTGTCTCTTGCCGAACAGGATATGGTTGCAATCAAGGCGACAATGCGCCTCGGCTTCCTTGTGGTTAAGGACGACGCATTTGCCGCATATAAGAACGGTGTGCCGACGCTTGGCACTCTGACGGTAACCTCCACGGCGGGAAGCGAATCCGGTACGACAAAGATTGAGGCCGTGCCTTCTGCAACAGGCGGCTATAAGCTTGTTTACAAGACGGCGGCTTCAACTGCTCCGACGGTTACATATGATGCGGATCTGTCTTCCTGGACTGAATTCAATAACGGCGATGAGATTACTGCGACAAACGGGCACAAGATAGCCGTTGCGATTGTAACAGCCGAGGGCAAGGCGCGCAAGGCAGGCTTTGCGACTGTTGTATCCGCATCTTAAGATAAAACAAATTTAATAATTTAATATCAGGAGGAATTTAAAATGGCTGATAACACACCTAAAACAATATCAAAGCCCATGCCGAGAAAGGGCGTGGATATGTACACAATTTTCAAGGTTCTGACCGATGACCCGGACAAAGGAACGGCAACCTACGGCGCAGCGGTAGGGATTCCCGGTACGGTTGAGATTGCACCTACCGACAACGGCGCGACAGATACCTTTGACGCAGACAACGAGGCGTATATCATTGAGGACTACATTGAGAAAATGGGTCATGAGCTGACAAATGCGGATATACCGCCCGAGGTTGACGCTATGCTTCGCGGATTGGAGCTGAAGGACGGCGGCGTTGAAGTCGGAAAGAATAATAATGCTCCGTATTTCGGTGTTGCGTGGAGAATTACGCTTGCCGACGGTACTTACCGCCTTGTCAGATATTACAAAGGAAAGTACGGATTTTCATCGCCTGTCGGCGCAAAGACAAAGCCCTCTCAGGGTGCGGCTGATAAGCAGACTGCGGCGGCAACCTATACGGCTGTGCCGAGGGACTGTGACGATAAGTATTATTACTATCTGGATACCAAGAACCTGCCGGAGAATGTCACTGTCGAGACTGCTCTTGAAAAGTGGTTCACCGATTTGAACTGGTATCCGTTAAGTGCAACGGAGTAAGGAGGAAGTTGAGATGGCGGAGGCTAAACAGCAAACGCTGTCTTGCAAGCTTAAGGGCGAGATCATTGTATCCCGCCCTTTTGACTTTGAGGCACTTTGCTTAATAAACGATATGATTATGCGCGGCGATAAGGGAAAGTTTTCAGCGGCGTACAATGCCCTTCCGTATATGTTCGAGGGCACAAAAATCACAAATGAGGTTATATCTTGTATGGAAATGACCGAGCTCGGACTTATGTGCGATGAGCTTTGGGGCTTTTACCTTGAAGAAATCCAGCGTATGTCAGATATGAAGCTAAAAAACAAGTAGGGTCCGGCGGCAATTTGAGGGACGTTTATTCAACAATGTTCAAAAACTTCAGACTGCTTCCGGACGAGGTGGCAAGACAAAAGCCGAGGCTTCTTTTGCTTATGCTTCGGGGCTTAAGCAATGAAGCGGACGAACCGGCGGAAATCCCCGATAAGTGGAGCTGGTTCTATGGTGGATAATTAATTGAATTTATATAATTTATCATAAAATCGAATATCAGAGCACCTATGCATATTGAACCGACCCCCAAAAGTTAGACCAAAAATCTAACTTTTTGGGGTCACATCATATTGCGGGGTGCTTTTTTATTGCATAAAAGAGAGGTGAGGGAAATGGCAGATGCGGAGCTTACAGTCAGAATATCGGCGGATACGGGAAGCCTTGACAGCGCGATACGCAAGGTAAATAACGAGCTTGCCGGTATGGAGGAAAATATTGAATCAAAGGGCAAAAACCTAAAATCCATCGGCGAAAATATCGACACTGTGACAAAGCCGATACAAAGGCTTGCAGCGGTTACGGCGGCAGGAGGGGTTGCCGCGGCGAAGTTTGCCATTGATTTTGAGGACAGCTTTGCGGGCGTTAAGAAAACCGTAGACGGCACGCCCGAACAGTTAGACCGGATACGGCAGAGTATTATAGATATGTCGACAAAAGGCATAAACGGGCACAGCGCTATTCCTCAGACAACAAGGGAACTGAACGAGCTTGCGGCGGCAGGCGGTCAGCTGGGCATACAGACGGAGAATATCGCAGATTTCACTGAGACAATGGCAATGCTCGGCTCGGCCACAAACCTGAGCGGAGAAGAGGGAGCGAAGACGCTTGCAAGATTTATGAATGTGGCAGGAGTTTCACAGGATAAAATCGGCAATCTCGGCTCTGCAATAGTAGACTTGGGAAATAATTTTGCGACAACTGAGGCGGAAATTGCGGATATGGCAATGAATATGGGCGCAACAGGCGCAGCGGTCGGAATATCTGCACAGGATATACTCGCATATTCTACTACCCTTTCGTCACTGGGTGCTGAGGCTGCGTCCGGCGGCTCTGCAATATCTCGTATATGGATGGATATTCAGCAGGCGGTATCTGAGGGCGGCAGTGCTTTGGAAAGCTTTGCGGCGACTTCCGGTAAATCATCGGCGGAATTTGCCGACAGTTGGAAAAAGGATGCGAGCGGAGCGTTCCGTGATTTTATAGCGGGGCTCGGCAAGAGTGAGGATATTATCGGCAAGCTTCAGGAACTCGGGTTTAACAATATACGCGACCTTCAGGCACTTCAGAAGCTTGCGGGACCTCAGGGGCTTGAACTTCTCAACAACGCACTTGAAATGTCAAATTCCGCATGGGAGGAGAATACTGCGCTTCAGAACGAATTTAACGCCAAATCTGAAACCACGGCGAGCCAGCTTGCCATAACAAAGAATAATCTTATTGAGGCAGGGCGTGCCGTAGGCGAAACATTGCTTCCGGCAGTGAGCGGCGGCGCAGTAAAGGTCAAGGAATTTGCACAGGGTATTGCCGATATGTCAGACGGGCAGAAGCAGGCGCTTGTAACCACCGGAAAGTGGGTTATTGGCCTCGGTGCAACAGGGAAAGCGACTTCGAGTGTTTTAAAAGGCGTAGGCAATATAACAGAGGCGGTAGGCAAGATTAGGTCTGCCACGGCTGCGGGCGGAGTGCTCGGAAAATTAGCCACTGCTCTTACCTCCATAGGAGCGGCCGCACCCTACGCAGCGGCAGGTATTGCTGCGGTAGGTACGGCGGTATATGTAGGCAAAAAGGCGTATGATGCATGGTATGACAGCCAGTATCGCTGGAGTAAAGGCTTGTCGGACAATCAAAGCAAGATTAATAACGCTTATAATGATATTAAACAATTATCCGACATACAAAGCAATATTAAAAAACTTAGGCTTATAATAGATAATCCCGAGTCAAGTCAGGAACAGGTTGACAAAGCTAAATCACAGCTTGAAGAAATAAAAGCTCTTCTTGAAAAAGAATACAATATTGTTATAAAATCGGATAATTCCAATCTTGATGACGCGGTAGAAAAAGCCAAAGAAGTAAGAAAAATAGAATATGATACGTTCTATATTCAGCAACAGAGAGAGCTTGATAGGCTTCAACCTAAATTTAACAGTTATGAGAGTGATTATGATGCAACGTTTGAAAAGTATGAGGAGGCAAGCAAATCTGCCGAGAAATTAGTTAAGCTAAATAAAGCACTGCAGGAATATCAAGCTAATCTTGATAATACAAAACTGCCTCAGGAAGATTTTAACAGGGGTTTGCAGAAGGTGTTTGAGGAAAACGGATTTGACAACAGCACTTTTCAATCATATCTGAACGGCACTTTCAGTATTGAACAAGGTCTTGCGGAATGCGAAGGGCAAGTTATAAAATATAAAAATGCTTTAAATGATTTGAATTCGTCACAACAGGAGTACATTGCCATTAACACAGAACTTGCCAATCAACAGAGTGAAATGTTAGGTATGGCGGTTGCCGAAGGAAATACAGACGCAGTGCAGGAGCATTTTGAAAAGATTTCGGAATGTGTAAAAAATGCAAAGCTTGATATGAGCGGATATGCTCAGGTTGTTTCCGAAAAGTTAAATGGAATAACTTTAAACGACAGTGTAAAAAAAGCAATTGAGGGCGACGGAACCGCTATAAATAATTTCATAAATGATTATATATCCGCAATGAAAAAATTCGGGGCGTCTCCGCAACAAATGGCAAAAGGGCTTGATGATGTAAGCCAAAAAATTACCGAGACAGCAAGACAACTTGGCATGATAAATGAAAATCAGACGATACATATTTCTGCTGAGGGTGATGTAAGCATACTTGAAAAGGTTGAGGATGCGGCGAACAGTCTGAACGGCAAGTCGGTGGAGCTTAGTGTAAACGCCGATGGAACACAGGCATATGCAACAATAGACGGTGTGGAATATAAGATTGCATCTTATGACGGCGAAACAGGTGAGGCAATATTAACGGCGGACGGATCAACCGCCGATATGGTTATAAATCTTACGACCGGTGAAGTCAGAGCTTTCAGCTCCGAGGAGGGTAAAGCCACTTTATCTGCAATAGATAACGCATCATCTGTTGCACAACAGGCAGCCGAAGCTATTAGCGGTCTTAAGGACAAAACCGTCACGATTACAACTGTTGTAAAAAATGTGTTTCAGACAGTCAAAGAGAAGTTTGGATTTGCCAAGGGAACACAGGACTTTGAGGGCGGCCTTGCGATGATAAACGATGAGCGCGGCATTTCTGACCCGCGTGAGCTCGTTGAAGTAAATGGCCGGGGATATATCTTTGAGGGGCGTGACGTAATACTGCCGCTGCCGAGGCATTCAAAGGTATATACTGCCGAGCAGACAAGGCGCATTATGGAAATGTCGGGCATTCCCCATTATGCCGGCGGAAAGGATAACGAGGCGTGGGACAATGCAAAGGCTGACTGGCAGCATTATATCAAGATAAACAATGTGTCCGCAGCAGAGTCGCTTGAGCACTGGAATAAGATGCTTGAACAGTTTGCCGCAGATGCAGAGGTTATCAAGGAAATTCAAGAGGAAATCGCAGCTTCGACCCGTGATATGTGGGACGAGGATATGGGAACCATGCAGTGGTATCTCGATATGGGAATCGACAGCGAGGAGCATTATTATACCTGGCTTAAAACCTACCGCGACGAATATTTCGAAGGTAACGAAAAGTATTGGCGCAAGGCGACTCTCGACCTGCATAAGCACGCAAAGGAGCAGGCGGACGCCTTGAACGTTATATCAGAGGAATATGTAAAGCTTCACAGCGCATTGAATGACTGGAGCGAAATCGCAGACGGTCCCGTTGAAGCGTATAACCGCATTAAGGAGCGCATGGCGCAGAATGTTGCCGATAATTTGTACACCGAAGCGGAGGCTGCGGAATACTTAAAGAGCTTTGGCTCGGATATGTATGATGAGAGGCTTAAAAACTCAGAAAACTGGCTCAATACCGAACGCAGCTATAATGCGATGTGCGAGGATGATTATATCGCCGGTCTTAATCGCATGAAGGCATACACGGAGGATTATTACCGCTCGGGAATAATCGATTATCAAAAGTACAGCGAGCAGCTGCTCGGTATAAATCAAAAGATAATGGATGCCGAAAGTGAAAAGGTGTCGGCGTGGAGAGATTCGGCGGACTTTTATCAAAGGCAGGCAGAGGTGTTCGGTTGGGATTTTATGAGCAACGATTCCGAAATGAAATACTGGCAGAGGCGGCTTGATGCCGAGCTTGCCAATGCGTCAGACACAAGCCTTTCGGTCAACGCAAGAAATGAAGCGAGACGGTACGCCGATGAGGCAAGAATGGAAGTATACAAGGCTTATGAATCGCAGCTTGACGATGAAATTTCCAAATACAGAGACAGTATTGAGGAAATGAGAACGGCACTTGACGAACAAGTTCAGGCTCTCCGCGACAGTTGGACGGTCGAGGACAGGGACAAGGATATTTCCGAGGTCGAGAAGCAGCTAAAGATATTCGAGGGTGCTGTCACAAAACAGGGACAAGACAAATACAAGAGCCTTCAGGACGAATACACTCAGCTTACAAGGGAGAGGCAGATATATGAGCTTGAGAAAAGGAATAATGACAAGCTTGACCGCATGGAGGCCATATATGACCAAATGGAATCCGATAAAATTGCAAAGCTGTCGGGTATGAGAGATGAGCTTATGCAATACGGAGATATGATGGGAACACTCTGCGATGACACGGCAAGTCAATCTGAGATTATGGCTCAGAGCTTGCAGGCGGCGGCGCAGACGAATGAGTATGTTTCGGCGATAGTAGGCAACACCGGATACATCGGCGAAAGACTGTCCGATATAATAAACGCCATAAGAGAAATCGGTGCGGGCGGTTCAAGCTATGAATTCAAGCCTAACATATACAACACAATCAGCGACACGGTTGCCGCAACGGCATTGGGCTACAATGTGATAAACAAGGCAATGACGCTGTTCGGGCGGAGGTGATAGTATGGCAATGAACGGGATAAGATACAGAGGTATTCACAGCAGAGAGTTCGGCTTGGTTACGCAGACAAGGACACGGCCGGCAGCACCGAATGCGAGACTTATTCAGGAAACGGTTCCGTACCGCGACGGTAGCTTGGATTACAGTGAGCAGGGCGGAAGGCTGTACTATGATGAAAAGCTTGTGGAGATTGAATTCACGGCCATACGCCGCAATCTGACAGAAACCAACAGCTTAATCTCACAGGTGGCAAAATGGCTTTGCGGCGGCTGGGGAGATTTGATATTTGACGATATGCCGCTTGTGGTATGGAGGGCAAAGCCTGTGGATGTATCGTCGATATCAATTATGCTCTACCGTGCAGGCAGATTCACGGTTCAATTCAGGTGCAGGCCGTTTAACACTCTTATATATGACACTTTGGGTGCGGTGCTTGACAGTGATGTGCCTCTTGACAGCGATATACCGCTCGACTGGGGTGCAGATAACATATACAGCCTGCCGACTGTGGGAGAATATACCTTCAGTCATTATAACCCGGGAGATGTCAATGCAGCGCCGCAGATCGTTATAATCGGAGATACAGATAGCAGCACGCATATGATTGAGGTGCTTATAAACGGAGAGGGGTTCACGCTTAAGCTTCCATCGGGAATTTCGCTCTCCGGAGGACAGTCGGTGACCGTTGACTGCGAAGAGTGTATGGTTACCAAGGGCGGACTTGACATAACAGAGTATCTTGTATCTTCGGACACGAATATTCCGACATTCCCGGAGTTTTTGCCCGGGGATAATGTCATATGTGTGAATACGCAGATAACCGGTGAAATGCAGATAAAGTACAACGTTCCGTATTTCTTCGGCGCAAACAATACGGGAGGCATAGACAATGGCTGAATATATCAGAGTTTACAGATATAACGAAACCGAATTTAAAAGCGGAGGCCTCGGGGTGCTGCATAATGCACGGGATATTTGCATTAATAAAAGTGTAGACGGAGAGAGAACTCTTGAATTTGCTTTAAGCCCTGCGGACGAAAAAGCGCATATATTGAGCGAGGAAAATATATGCGTATGCGACGGACAGCGCTATCGGATAAAGAAGATTGACGGTGATAAGATTACCGCTGTTGCAATATACAATGACGCAGCATTCAAGCACATTCAGTATATAGGCGATATGATAGGCGATACGCCTTACAATATTATGTGTACAATTTTTGCGGACACGCCGGTCAACGTATTATCCGAGGCTGCGGTCAGGACCCTCGGAATGGAATGGGTTACCGAAGCCACAGACTTTTTTGAAATGTCAAAGGTAACGCCCCTCGGTGCAATGAAGTCACTGACAGACGTCTTGGAAAAGTACGGACATCACTGCGAGGTCTATGTGGATAATTATAATATTGCACTTGTAAAGCAGCTTGGGGGAGATAAGGGTGCACGGCTCGATACAACCTACAATAGCAAGGAAATGACCGTCACAAGAGATACGAGCGAGCTTATTACAAGGTTGTATCCCTATGGCAAGGATGACCTTCATATAGAAAGCGTGAACAACGGAAAGCAGTATATTGACAGTCCGAATTATTCAAAATGGGCGAGGGAGGGCTATCAGGATTTTGAAGAGCTTGAGGATCCGGCAGAGTTGAAAACGGCGGCGGAGCGGTTGTTCAGTTCAGATAATCCCGACAGGATAGATATACCGAAATACAGCGTTAAGGTATCATATGCACAGAGAAAAGCAAAGGAAATATGCCTCGGAGATATTGTAACCGTAATTGACAGGGACTACGGTATAACAAGCAAACAGCGTGCGATTGAGGTTAAGGAATATCCCTTTGAACCGAATCGGAACGAGGTCACTGTCGGCTCTGTGATAAAATCATTTTCGCAGGTGTTTGACGGTATGGCGGAGACAAGTGCAAAGTATCAGAATACGGTCAACGCAAAGGGCGAGGTCAAGCCTTCATGGCTGGAGAATTTAAAGAGCTCTATGAACACATATGTAAATAAATCACTGGGTGATATTTCAAAGGAAACGCGCAAGACGGTCATTCACGATTACGGCGATATATGGGTGAATCCGAACAATACAAATCAGGCACTTGCGATAATCGGCGGAGTAATCGCTCTCGCCAACGGAAAGACCTCAGATGGTGACTGGGACTGGTCAGCCTTCGGAGACTGGAGCGGGTTTACCGCAGACGTTATAAACGCAGGTGTACTCAACACCTCCAATGTGGTTATTAAGTCCGGTGACGGAAATACGCAGCTTGCAGATAACTTGCTCCGGATGAGGGATTCGGACAATGTCTTAAGGCTTAAAATGGGGCTTGACGGAAGCAGGTATGCATTTACTATGTATGATCGTAACGGTGAAGAGGTCTTTCGCGTTAATGACTTTGGAAATATTGACATGAAGGGGCGGCTTGATACAACAAAAGCCGAGGACGAGGCCTGCGGATATGTGATAGAGGATGATAAAATAACAGGCTATAAGTACAGCGCATCAGAATGGCTGCTTCACGGCCTCAGAGTTTTCTCGGATAAAGATAACAATACTGCGAACCTTATGCTGAATATAGACGGTGTTCCGGCACTGAATGTTCATTCCTTTGTTGAAAGCGGAGTGAGAAAGACAGCCTTTGCCGTAAATAATACAGCGTATGATGAAAACAAGGAGTCAACCTCGGAAAGTAATCCAAGGACATGGCGTGCATTTGAGGTTGCAGAGGGAGCTAAGCGTGCAAGTACAAAAATGTGGGGCAATTGGGATATTGATAATATGTCATTTTATGACGGATCAGACTATGCGCCGAGCGGAACAATAATAAAAGACGGCTTGAAATGGACGATAAGGAATGGGCTTATATTCGGTGTTACAAAAACAGAATTGAGTGACAGCATTAATCTAACATATTAAGGGGGTAAAAATTATGTCATACAAATACATACCCAAAAAGGCGGCAAGCGGAAAGGTGCTGCTTAGAAATTGGTGGAACAGTATTATTGAAAGTAACTTTTCGACTATATTCAAAGTATTCAGCGAACACATTGCGGGAACTGCGGATAAACACAGTGCTGAGCATATAGATTATGACGAAGGCACCGATTTAAAAGCAAAGATAGACAGCAAGGTTGATAAGGTTACGGGAAAGGCTTTGAGTGCAAACGATTACACCGACGCAGATAAGACGATCGTTGACGGTGTAAACGCAGCATTGGAGCAAAAGGCGGACAAGACGATTGTCGATGGAGTAACCGCTGCGCTGGAGAAAAAAGCGGATAAAACAGAGGTGCTGACCAAGACCAACACAACTGCCTTTACGCCGACAGCGAATTATCAGCCGGCAACAAAGAAGTATGTTGACGATAATATCAGCGCGGCAGGCGGCGGTGATATGATGAAATCCGTGTATGATATGGACGGAGACGGAATTGTGGACAATGCCGAGAAGTTAGGTGGCCAGCCTCCGTCATATTATGTAACGGCAGCTCAACTAAATGATTTGATAGAGGCAAAAATATCTGCTCCGCCCACGCTAACAACCACCTCCGCGGACGGAACGGCCATAGGTGCGGACGGCTGGACGGGAACCGGTTGGTTATGCACATCGGCAAATAAAAAATATGCCGTTGACTCAGGCAACAGTGTCGATATAAGCATCAGCGGATTTAACAGGTTCTGCCTAAGGCCGACGACGGATGACGGAGAGTGGCAGAACTGGACGCCGTATTTTGATTATAACGGTACGGCTTACGAATTTTTCTATGCGCCCGGCAGAG
>CACXES010000056.1 GCA_902766745.1 uncultured Ruminococcus sp. | reverse complement strand
TAATGCGTTCGGAGTAAAAAGCGACGTCGGTATATTTGAATATATTGTAACGCCCGAAGCTCCGAAAGCTGCTCCCTCTGCCGTAATCAGCGGCGATACGCTCCCTGTTGTTCCCGTGAGTGCAGTTAAGGGCTGTATGGTGAAATATGATGTAAGCGGCGTTAAAAATGAATTTGTTTGCGAGGACGGCAGCTTTTATATTGATACCGCAACAGGAAACGCCTATAAAGACGAGGCTTGCACAGAGCCTTTGGGAACGCAGAACACAGGCACAATAACCGCACCGGCAGAGCTTAATATCAGTGCAGAGCTTGACGGTATCGAAAGCGAACAGAACAGATACACCTATAAATTAAGCGCAGACACAGGAACACTTGCACCACCCTACGCCGATAAGGAAACGGGCGAATATGAGGAAATAAAAGCAGACGAGAACAACAATTTACTTCTCGTAAAGCTGTATTCCTTAAATAACGGCGACACAATTCAATACACGACCGACAACGGCGCAAATTGGATTAACTATACCGATACAATAAAAATCAAAAATGATACCGTATTACAGATAAGAAGTGAAAAAGACGGTAATTACAGCGCAGCGGTAAGCTATGTATATAACTTTGTACCGCTTGCACCGATTATCACACTTCCGTCGGGACGGTACTTAAAGAGCGATAACAAGACGACCGAAATTAAATATGACGACCGCGCGCCGTCGGATAAGATTGCAAACGATTATAAAATTATGTACCGTGAAAACGGCGACAAGCAAGACTATCCCTATTCGGCAGAGCGTGAAATCGACCACACTATGTCATTTAAGGCGTATGTTATCAATACCAAAACGGGTAGAACAAGCAGAAATACAATTCATTACTACATCATTGAGCCGGAAAGCGTTGCGACAGGCAGCGTATATATCGCAAACCCTTATGACGTTCCGCGCATAAGCGCTGATGTTCTCGATACGGGTGAGTATGCAAAGGGTATTAAGCTCTTGACGCAGAAAAACAATGCTGTTATACATTATTTCTACACATATACGCAGGAGGACGGTAATAGCGTTACCACGCAAAACCTTGTGTACGACAACACACCGATAACGGTTAATACCTCAATGACGGGAATAAAAATTACTGCTTGGCTGACCGATAAGGACGGGAACGAAATTTTAGGCAGCAAAGAAACATTCCCGATAGAGTTTGTGCATTTGAAAGTCCCCGAAACCTCGCTCGGTAGCGATAAGGTGGAATTTCCGAAAGGGACGGCATACACAATTAAAAATGACTACGAGGGCGACAAAAATATTCTGCTTTATTACACTTTGGACGGCAGCGAGCCGGGCATTGAAAACAATGAGGGCAGAAAGCTGTATAACGGCGAAACGCTGACCTTAAATGAAGCCGTAACCGTAAAGGCTGTATATTTAAGCGTGTGCGGAAAGTGCGTATATTGTAAAGACGACAAGCCGGAACTTTGCACAAACAAGGTTTACGGCAAAACAGGCGTGTATAAATACACCGTTCCGAGCGTTATTCATACAGGTGGCGGCGGTGGCGGCGGACGCACCACAATAGACAATACAAGAAAATATACAAAAGATATTTTCGGAACGGAGCACCCTACGCATATCGGATATATAAACGGCTACCCGGACGGCAGCGTTAAGCCCGACGGTGAAATTACAAGAGAGGAAATAACCTCTATTCTCTATCGTATTGTAAATCACGATTACGAAAAGCCGTTTGTAGCAACAGGCGAAGCGTTCCCCGATGTGAGTATGGAGCGTTGGTCTGCACACGATATTGAATATATGTCGGATAAAAATATTGTCTACGGCTATCCGGACGGCGAATTTAAGCCGGGAAACAATCTGACAAGAGCCGAGTTTGCGGCGCTTATCAAGCGTTTTGCAAAGCTCGAAAAAACGGATAAAGAAAACCCGTTCCCCGACCTCGATAAATCACATTGGGCGTATGAGGATATTTTGGCTCTTAATGCATCTGGGCTTATGCAGGGCTATGAGGACGGAACATACCGACCTGAAAATCAGATTACCCGTGCGGAAGTTATGATGGTTATAAATAAAATTCTCGGCAGAAATCCGTCAGAGCCGTATGTAAAGTCGCTCGACTTCAACCCATTCAACGACCTCGAAAAAGACAAGTGGCATTATACTGCTGTCCTTGAGGCGACAATTACACATAATTATTATCTTGACGACAAGGGTGTTGAAATCAAGTGGGAGGACTGTAAATAAAAACATTATATCGGTATCGGGAGCTTTAATGCTCCCGATATTTGATAAAATTCTACAACAAAGGAGCACAGCGTTATGAGAGAAATATTGATATTTTTAGGCGGAGCAATGTTTGGTAGTTTGGTTGCGTTTTTTACGCTTTGCCTGCTTGCCGGAATACGCTTAAAAGACGAAGAAAGATACAGAAAGAAAAACGACAAGGAGGGACAGCGTGATGTGTAGAAAAAAATTATGCCCTCATTGCAAAACAGGAAAATACACCTATGAGCTTGACCGCCATTCGCCGGTGTGTCCTTATTTTTACTGCCACAACGGAAAGAAATGCGCTATGTATAAGAAGCTCAATGAGCCTAAAAAACGCAGTTTTTTAAGCCGTATTTTTAATAAGACTATCTACCCCCCCCCGAAAAATTAAGCCTTTAACGGCGTTCTTAAGCTGTTTATATGTCGTATGGAACGGAAGTTATTAGCCTTTGCATACGAGAGATACAGCGGCTTTGCCGTAATTAACAAGCAAGAAATTTTTTCTTGTGCATACTGATGATTTTCCATACGCATTATTGAAAAAACAGGGAATTTGTGATATAATTTAATATATAAAAACAAGGGAGTAATCGAATGAGGTATTTTTAGCAGCATTGGAGTTGATTTATATGTGAATATATTTTAATTTGCAAAAAGTGAGATATTAAGCGCATAGCGTCTGAATCCTTACTCTTTGCTTTTTTTTATTTTATTTTTATTATGTTAGGAGCGAGACAATGAAAAAACTTAAACGAATTACTACGGCAATTCTTGCGGTATATATGTTGTCGGCTGCGGCTTTTGCGGAAGAAACACATACTGCACAATTCAAAGTCAGCATTGATAATAGACAAAATGTTACTGTAACCGAAAGCAGCTTCATCACCGAAAAGGATAATTCGGATTTGAATGTCAATGTTGTAAAATACAGCGGCGGCAGCAAAGACTTGATTTATTCCGGCGCTTTGGGCGGCTATGATAACGGCGCTTGGTCGAATATGGATTTTTCGGAAATTCAATGTGCCGTAATATTTAATTGGGATAATGAAAACGAATATTATTGTATTACACCCGTAACAGACGCACTTTCATATACAGACGGTGTAAATGCAAAAACAAACACGGCTGAAAACAAAACGAATTTGACTTCATATTCCGTCGGGACTGTAACCTCAAATATGAGCCTTGTATATAACGGGAAATACTGCGAAAATGTACTTATGCCCGGACAGGAGCTTACCGTTCAAGTTTCAGTAACAAATAACGAAAATACATTAAAGAATGTTGTACCGTATATCGCGCAATACGATTTAAGCGGCAAGCTGATAAACATTAAACAAGGCGCGGATATAGCAGCGGCTGCAAATGCGACAACAACAGGAACGGTAACAGAGAATTTAACGGCTGATACAGCTTATACGGCAAAGGTGTTTTTATGGGAAAAGGCTTCGTTAAAACCTCTGCATACGCCTATTGCAATGCAGATCACCGCACAGGACTACTATGCGGACGATTTTGCAAATGCCGAAACGATAAAACTTGACAAGCCTCTTTGCGGTATTATCAATACAAGTGATGATGTGGATATAATAAAAATACACCCGACAGAAACGGGACTTTATGCTATGAGGTTGAACGCAGATGCAAGTACAGCAGCATTATACAATTCGGAGCAGAATTTATTAAAAGCAACCTCCGCAAATGATAAATACCTTTTCTATTCTCTCACGAAAGATAACGACTATTATATCCGCTTTAACGGAAATGCAAACGATAACTACACAATATCACCGGCAAATAAGGTAACGACAACAAATGTACTGAAAAATGCGGGACAGACAAAAAGTATCGGAGCTGATGAAGTTTGTAATGTATATTCTTTCACGCCGTCAGAGGACGGAACATATATCATTACGGCAGTGGGAACAACAGGCGTAAAAGCCTCTTTGTACGGCAGCGGTTATGAATACATTTCATCTGCACAAACGGCGGATAGTGATGTCAGTTTCAGAATAACAAATACTATGCAGGCGGGACAGACATATTATATATTGGTTTCGTCTAAAACCGATAACGCCGCTGAAAATTATACTTTATATGTTGAACAGCCGTTTGATATAATTTCGGTGAATTAAGGAGGGATTGCTTGTGAAAAAGTTTTTAGCGATAATTTTATCTGCCGTTTTGCTATGTCAACCGGGCATAACGATATTTGCGGAAGAAAATACAGAAGAAACACCGGAGAACAGCATTTGTTCGACAGGCTCACTTGAAATGAACGACGAACAACTTGATTTTTTCAAAAATGAAATACCTATGATTGTTAGTGTTAAACCTAATCAACTATTCATAGAACGGTTAAACGGTGAGTCGGGGGACGAAATGTCCGGCGGTATTCATAACATTGCAACAGATGGTGACGAGATAGTAACCTCTATCGATGGCGGCAATATACAAATGTTTGCTGCAAATCAAAGCAGTTCCTATCCGTCAAAAGTTGATAACAGTACAGAACGAACATTCCCCATTATTCAAGATCAGGGATATTTGAACTCTTGTCTTGGTTGGAGTTTGGCATATTATCAATTAACGAACAATGCAAACAAAATCAGAGGAACCTATGCGCGCAGTGGCTCATCGAACATTACCACAAATGTCTATTCGCCGAATTGGGTATATAACTTAGGGAATTTAGGAAATAATAACGGTATGTACGGAAGCGACGCAACAAATGTTTTATATACATACGGTTGTCCCACAATAAAACAAGCTCCGATTCTTACATCTAATTCAAAAGCAACAAATTATTTGAATTGGTATCCTACCGCTTCAATATGGGAAAGCGCTTTAAGTAATAAGTGCGATTTATATTATGGTACAGTAAATCCTGACAACCTCGATACGCCTATTACGAATCCGCAAAGCCCATATTTGGATAATATAAAAAAACTATTGGCAGACGGATATGTCGTTACAATAGAAACATATGTAAATACTAATTCAAGTAATTATTTGCCCGTAACAAAGACAGGACGAACAAGCAGCAATACCTCTGCCTATGTGTGGACAGAAGTGAGGAATGTGAGCAATGGCGGTCACGCCGTTACCATTGTCGGTTACGATGACGGTTTCAAAGCTGATGTTAATGGAAACGGCTCATATCAAGAGGGCGAATACGGCGCGTTTAAGATAGCAAATTCGTGGGGGAAAAATGTTTCAAAACATAATAGCGGTTATGTTTGGCTTTCCTACGACGCATTGAACAAAAAATCCTCCGTTTCAAGCTCAAATAATTCTGCCAGAACGGGTGCTTTCAGAAACGGGGACTTGTATTATTTTATTAAACCGCAAAAAGAATATAAACCTTTATTAACTGCCACTGTCGGAATCAACACAAGGTATAGAGGAAATGTTAATGTCAGATTAGGAATTGAAGATGTTGATAATTCAAGAAATTATTACGAAAAAAACATAACATATACGGAGTACACTTCTTGGGAAGGGGATAAAACAATGGATTCCTGTGTTGCTTTTGGCTTAGGCGGCGGTGATTACAATTTAAGCGGAACAACTGGGTACAGTACAGGATATGTAACATTTGATTTTTCCTCACTTCTTCAAAAATTTGAATTAGAACAGGGGCATAATTATAAAATATATATTAAACTGTCAGACTATTCAGATAACGGAACTACCGCAATAAATTCTTTTTCATTAAAAGATTGTAATTCCGGCAACAGTTTTCAATCAAGCGGGCTGCCGGTGTCAACAAGCAGCAGCAATAAGAACATTACTGCAAATGTGGCTTATTTAAGCAGCATTTTAAGTGCCAAAAAAGATAAAGTTTTTTCATTAACATTCAATAGTCTGTTAAACAGCGAAACGGCAACAGATGAAAATATCTTTATTAAAAAGTCGAATGGTGATAGCGTGTCAATCATTCCGACATTGAATAAAAATGCTGAAAAAGTATCTGTTGCATTGGAAACGGGAATTTATAACAATGATTTTTATACAATAAACATATCAACCGGATTAAAGAGCAAAGGCGGCAACAGTTTATCGGATATTCGAACTGTACCGTTCTATGTTCCGTTCCATTAAGGAGGTTTTGAAATTGAAAAAAACACTATGTATATTAACCGGAATTTTAATAATGTTGTTAAGTGTGGTAACTGTATCAGCCGATTTTACAAGCAAATTTTTTGATATTTACACAAAAGACGGAGAAGCTACGCATACCCGCGCGACGATTAGAGCATATTTTTACGGCGATGATACAATTCAGTTAGACACAGAGCCGCAGAGCGAAGCTCCGGCAGAGGGTTTGTTCAGCGTTTGCAGCGATTACGATTATATGCTGACATACGATTTTAAGACAACAAATACAGAAAATCCATACCCTGATATTGAAAAAATGCAAGTCAGAATTACAGTACCGCAGCCGAGCGGTGGTCGCGGCTTGACACTTGGAAGAAATTTTAGACTGTACTATATCGGCACAGAAACCAATCCCGAAATGATAGATTTTGAGACCATTCCGGGCGGGATTTCTTTCACAACCGGTAAACTTGGCAGATATGCTTTGTATTTCGACGAGGCTGTATATGACGTTACTTTCTATTCCGATTTGCCGTCATATGACGATAACGATAACATTATCGAACAAGAGCCGTATGCGGTATTAAAGGACTTAAAAGCAACGGACACGGTTGTTTTCCCGAAAGTACCCGAAAAAGACGGATATGTGTTTACGGGCTGGAAAACCAGAAGCGGCAGCGGTTATTCTTTTGTATCGCCGCAGCCTCAAACGGCCTTAAATCCTGATGTCTACTATGCGTCGTGGTGTGAGGAAAAAGATTATTCACCGTTTGAAATTCAACTCACGGCAGATAACACTATTACAAAGGGCAAGGAAAACGGTCAAACGGTAACGGTGAAATTGTCTGACGGATTTTTTGACGAAAGCAATGAGGATTTATTAAATACGGAAAAATGGAAACTTACGGGGACAGACGATATTACAATCGAAAAAATTGAACTCGTTGACAGCAAGACGGTGAAACTCACCTTATCGGGCAACAGCAAAGAAATATATACAGACGGCAAAATAGGCGTTGAGCTTTACAACGAATTGATTATCTTTGAAATAACAGACGAGGATGGTCAGCCTATAACCGAAAATGAAAAAATACAGCTTGACGCTGACGGTGTAAAAGCGGCTTGGTATAGCACAACAAATACAATTACATTTAACAGGCAAAGCAAACCGTCAACCGGCGGCGGACACAGTTCGAGCTCATATTTGGTTAAATTCGATACAAACGGCGGCAGTACCATAGCCACAAAAACAGTCAAGCGCAACGGGACAATAGGAACGGTTGCGGAGCCTGTTAAGGAGGGCTTTACCTTTGGCGGCTGGTACACAGATAAATCACTTACAAAAGAGTTTGACCTAAACACAAAAATCGTTTCGTCAATAACACTTTATGCAAAATGGGTTGAAATTCCCGCTGACAATACAAAAAATGAAATTGTACTGACAATCGGTAAAAAAGACGCTTCGATTTTCGGTGAGACGAGAACAAATGATGTAGCCCCTGTTATACGGAATGAGCGCACTATGCTCCCGTCGCGTTTCATAGCCGAAAGTTTGGGCGCGTCTGTCGAATGGAACGAGGAAAAACAGCTTGTAACAATTAAAGGTAAAAATGAAAAGGACGAGGATATAACAATTCTCATTACCATAGGCGCAGCCTATTCATCAGTGAATGGTGAAAGCACTAAACTTGACAGCCCTGCATTTATTGAAAATGACCGCACCTATACGCCGATCCGCTTTATTTCGGAACAACTCGGCGCAAATGTCGATTGGAACGAAAGCGAGCAAAAAATTACTATTACAAGAAAAACGGCGGACAATAAATAAATATAGTACAACTATAAAGAGGTATAGCATAAGCGGTCGTAAACGATCACTTAAATGCTGTACCTCTTTTCTTTTTTCAAATTATATGTAGTGACAGTGCATAAATCCGCTCTATGTGTTCTGTTCCTGACGCTTAAACAATGATACAATATTTTTGCCATTATGATGTACCCGGTCTGTATCTAAAAAGTTTTCTTTTTACGACCGCAAAATTTTAGACGTTTGGAATAATATGCCGCTGTTTTCTTCAGATTACCGCCGTATATAAAATTAAGTAAATATATAAAACCAAACAAGTCTTTTATCCGGGTTTGCTTGGTTTTTTCTTTTTGTGCGGCGCTGAAAAAGAAATTAAAAATTTTTTTGGAAAACGGTTGTATTTTCGGGCTTTTTATTGTTCATAAGGTGAAAGGGAAAAAACACCGACTTTCTGCGTGAAAGGAGGTGAGAAAAATGACTCAGGACGATATACGTATATCAAAGCAATTTTGCAAATTCTGCGTCCGTGTATTAAAGAATGAAGCTGTTAATATCGAGGCGGAACTTGCAAGGCAAAGGAAACGAGAAAAATCCCTTAACGAGCTGACGAATGATGAAATTATCAGGCTGTCGGTATGCGACGAATATTTTGCAGGCGAGCATATATTCAATGTACTTGACAAGGAAATCGTTGTAAATGACGCTGCGCTGGCAGATGTTATATCAAAGCTGCCGCAGGCAAAGCGCGACGTTATCCTGCTTTCCTTTTTTGCCGGAATGACTGATAAGGAAATCGGCAGAGAGCTTGGCGCAATTCAGCAGACAATTTCAAAAAGACGGCTCAGCTCACTTTTGCAGCTTAGAAAACTTTTAGACGAGGAGGGTTTTGAATGACAAAGCAACTGACAGAAATTCCGAGACATACCATTGACGGAGCCATCAGTGGCAATGCAGAGGATTTGGCGTTCATACTCGGTTATTTCAGCGGCTACATAAAGAAACTTGCCACTCGTACATTAAAGGACGAATACGGTAATGAATATCTTTATGTTGACGAGGATATGCGTTTGCGGTTGGAATCAAAACTTATGAAAAGTATTGTTTCCGATTTTGAAATACGCGGGTAATTGAGTGACGGAGGGAGTGCGTTCCCTTTCCGCACTCCCTTTTGTCTGTTATTATTCTTTCATAATCGCATTTTATATAAAGTACGATTATGAAAGACTGATAAAGTCTTTAATTATGTTCTTTGACAAATACGCTCTGAAATAACGGCGTCATAAACAAAAACGAATACAAAAGAAATATGCCGAGCTTTACGGCAAATACGCCACGACTGCTGATAGGGCTTTTAGTCGCTTTCTTTATCCTTCTTTCTGAACGAAACGAAAACAGTCCGAAAACAAGAGCGATAAAATATTTGTACCGTAGCTGCGGACAAGCAACTTGCAGGCAATGACGCATATTTCAGATAATGATACTCCCGTCTTGAACGCGTCACGGCATTGGACGGCAGGCCATAAGAATGGGCTGGGGTGAAATTCCCGTGAAGCCGCTGCTAACGGCTGTTCGGTTTTGTTATTTATCTTTACTTTGGCATATACAATCATTTACTGTTTAGCAAGGAGGAACAGTTTATGGAACTTAATATAGATGTTCCCGTTTGGGAAAAGTACACTTTGACTATTGAGGAAGCCTCAAAGTATTTTCGTATAGGCGAAAACAAATTACGGAAACTTGCGGAAGAAAATCTAAATTCGGGCTGGGTTATTATGAACGGCAACCGTATTCAGATAAAGCGCAAAAAATTTGAAAAGATAATTGACGATATTGACATAATTTAATAAAGAGCCTTGATTTTTTACTCAAAGCGCGGTAAAATATTTATAAGTTATATCAAAGGCTCTTTCCGTTGCGGAAAGGAGCGTTGCAAAATGTCAGAAAAAAGACGCGATAATAAAAATCGTATTTTGCAAACGGGTGAGAGCCAGAGAAAAGACGGACGATATGTTTATAAATATAACGACAACTTGGGACAGGTTAAATTTGTGTATGCGTGGAGGCTTGTGCCTACCGACAAAACGCCTTCCGGCAAGCGTGAGGATTTGTCGCTCAGGGAAAAGGAAAAAGAAATCCAAAGAGACCTTGACGACGGAATCGACACAGCCGGAAAGAAAATGACGGTATGCGAGCTTTACGCAATGCAGATAAGGCATAACGGAAATGTAAAACCTAATACCGTTACAAGCAGAAACTATCTGATGAAAAACATTTCGGAAGATAGGCTCGGCAGTACCGCCATTGAAAATATCAAAATGGCAGACGCAAAAGAATGGGTTTTGAGAATGAAAGAAAACGGATATGCTTTCAAAACAATAAAGAACTATAAGCGTTCCTTATCAGCAGCTTTTCATACGGCAGTACAAAATGATTTCATTCGTAAAAATCCGTTTGAGTTTGATATAAATGATGTTATTGAGGACGATACTGTAATCAAAGAAGCTCTTTCACCCGAACAGGAAAAAGCCTTTGTCAGCTTTATAGAGAATGACAGTAGGTATAAAGAATATTATAACGATATTATAATTCTTTTGGGAACAGGACTTCGTATATCTGAATTGTGTGGCTTAACTCTTGCTGATGTTGATATGGTGAACAGAATAATAGATGTCAATCATCAGGTTTTGCATAAAAGCGGAATGGGTTATTACATTGCCGATACAAAGACGAAAAACGGAAACAGGCAAATTCCTATGTCGGAAGTTGTTTACAGAGCTTTTCAAAACAAGTTGAGCACCTGCAAAATCTCAAAGTATAAATTAGTTTTTGACGGCAAGGTTTATACTGATTTCATATTTTGCAAGGCAGATGGGAAACCTCATATATCAGGCTGTTACGGCTCTGTATTTAAGGGCGCGAGAGATAAATACAAAAAGTTTTATGATATTGAGCTTCCGAAAAACTTGTCACCACACACTATGCGCCATACATTCTGTACCAAAATGGCAAACGCGGGTATGAATCCTAAATCTCTGCAATATCTTATGGGACACGCAAATATAACAATGACATTAAATTATTATACGCACGCCACATACGAATCTGCAAGAGATGAATTTGACAGAATAATGGGTAAAGCTCAAATAATGGACTTACCTAAACAGGAAGAACGCATTTCCGCATAAGATGTAAATATAAGTTTTACTACTTTATTTACTACTTTTGAAAGTGAAAACATAAAAACTTTTGAGAAGTTATAAGAATATCGCCCATAATCAAAAACACCGCAAAGCCTTGTAAAATCAAGACTTAACGGCATTTAAGAAGTTATAAAGAGATAATTAAAAATAGTCTGAATTTTTTTTGAAAAAAATCATTTTTAGGGCTTAATTTGTTGCGGTTTTGTTGCGGTTGGGGTGATATAATATTAAATAATAGGGCAAAATTCAGTTTT
>CACXES010000055.1 GCA_902766745.1 uncultured Ruminococcus sp. | reverse complement strand
CAGCCGATTGAAAATTTATGCCCCGTTACTGCCTTATGGTGTCTATGATGTGCGTTTACATATTCATTTGCCGCCTTTAACGATATGGGTGTTAATTCAAGCAATATCAATCACCTCCGCCGATTCTGCCATAGGCATAAAAGTGCTGCGTCCAATAATTTGAATTGACGCTTGCGTACTGAATAGGGTTGCCGCAATGAATCATCATACCGTTACCAACATAAATGCCGACGTGCGATACCGGGCAGCCGCTGTTATATGTCCCCGTGAAGAAAATAATATCACCGGGCTTTGCGTCCGACGGTCTGACGGGAGTACATTGGTCGAAAATACCCTGCGCCGTTGTTCTGCCGAGAGGATATACGCCGGAATTTTTGAATACCCAGCACACAAATCCCGAACAGTCAAACGAGGTCTGGGGACTGCTGCCGCCCCAAACATACGGATAGCCTAAATACTTCTCGGCTTCGGTTATCAGCTTTCGGAATGTTTCGTCTGTAAGAGCTTCGCCCGGAATTGTGTAGTCGTTATACGGGCTTTGCGTTATGTTTGAATAAATATCGTCCGCAAACAGATAATCACGGTTGCCCTTGCTGACAAGGTAAATATCGTAAAGCTCTCTTTGGTCTGCCGTGAGCGTGGTTGTCATACCCTCGTTCACAAGCGTAACATTGAGAATTTTATAGGTGTATTCGTTCCCGTTCTCGTCTGTCTGCTGCCGGCTTGTTTCGGTAATCACTAAATGATATTGTGCATTGAACAGAGTATCAAGAGCAGATTTAATGTCATTGAATTTGAAATCCTGATACACCGCCGTAAGATATGAAATCAGCTCATACGGGTTATGACCGATACCTGACAAGTTATAATTATATTCATCATATCCCGAATACTCATTTTCGATATTATCAATTTTGCTCTGCAAATTCTGCTCCAAACCGTTGTAGTAATTTTCAGCCGCATAAATATCCTCGTCCTCCGCAAAGTATGACGATACCATTATTGAGTTAAATCCCGTCGTACCTATAACGGAGCAGGAGGAAAGAGCCGTACCCAGCCAAGCAATCAAAAGCACGATTGCAAGAATAGCACCGAAAACGGCTTTGTGCCGCCATACAAAAGCCGCAAGCCTTGACGCTGCACGTTCGGCGTTCTGTGCCGCCTTTTTTGCCTGCTTTGCCGTTTGCTCGGCTCGCTTTGCCTTTTGGTACTTTTTCTTTATCTGCTGTTTTTGACGGAATTTCTTTAATACCGATTTTTTCAGCGACGGATTTTCCGCAAGCGTTTTTTCATATGTCGCCTTGATTTCCGCCTTTTCCGCCTTAACCTTTAATCGTGCAGCTTTTTTGTACGGTGCGGCTTTACGCTGACCGTCAATATATTTTGCCGTTCTGACGCTGTACTGTGCAAGGCTTTCCGCCTTTTGCTCCGTTTGGTGCGCCGCTTCGACGCCTGTGTTTTCGTTTTCAACCTCTGCAACCTTTGAATGAAGTTTGTTAAGCGCCGTATGCTGCAAGGCTTCACGGCCTGTCTTAACAGGGGATCGGTGGTACAAATCCGATTGAGGCTTGACCTCTTTTTCAAACTGCAAACGGTTTCTCGGTTTCTGCTTTTGCTCGTCATACAGCCGCTTGCGTTTGATTTTCTTTTTGTGCGGTAAATTTTGTTCAGCTTTTTCAGCTTTGGATTTTGCCTTTTCTGCCTTTTTCTCGAATTTCTGAGCACGCCTGTTTACTCTGTCAAAGGGAATGTCGCCGCTGGCGGATTTAGCTGTATCAGTCTTTTCACTGTTTGTTTTAGCGTCTGATTCTGCGTTATCGGTTTTGTCCCATTTATCGAAAGACAGCTTTTGCCGCTTTTTAGAGTTAGGTTTTTTATCTGTTTCGGTTTTTGTGTCCCTCACGCTGTCAAACGGAATATTACTGTCCCTTTCGGCTTTGCTTTCCGAAAAATCCATATCCGTATTTTTTGAAAATTCCGTCTTGTTTTCCTGTGCCTTTTCGGAAATATCGTAGTCGTCGGATTTTTGCGTTTGCTCTGCAAAATTGTAATCAACGCTTTTCGTCTGCTTTTGCATACGGTACATTTTACTGCGGTATTTCTTTTTCTTTGCGGCAGAGGAATAGGACGGCTCGGTTTTCGGAATGTCCGGTTGAATGTCCTGCGAAATATTTTCCGTTTCGTTCTGCTCAATATCCTTGTCGGTAAATTGAGCTGTGCTGTATGCCGGAACGGAAACGCCGTCAATCTTTGTTTCGGTATTTACGGTATCAGTCTTTATTTCAGCAGAAATATTTTCGCCGTTTTCAATTTGCCTTGCCCGATACATACGGTTTTTCTTTGACTGTGTAAGAGGCGGTTTTTGTTTTTCCCCCTCTGTATGCCGTCCGAGCTGAATGTCGGGGCTTTTATCCTTTACATAGCTTTCGTCACGGTTTTTCGCCTTAAATTCTTTATCATTCCGCATATAGACACCGCCTTATCCGATTTCATTTTCGGGGCGTGTTTTCTGCGGCTCCTGCGGATTTTTCTTTTGGTCGGCTTTCAGCTCATTAAGCTGCTTTCGGATTGACGGCTTTTTCTCTGCCGATTTTTCCGCTTTTTCCGCCGCTGCTTTCTGCATTTCCTCCGTAACATAGCCCGGCAATAAATAACCGTGTACCATAAAGGATTTTTCCAAATCTTTCGGTATGGGCGGCGATATTTCCGTAAACAAGTGCGAATACGCCTTAATTCTGCCTTGTATGTATTTCTCGGCTTCCTCACGGGCAGCACACACCCGTTCCTGACCTGCAACCTTGTATGAATTTTGCGGGTACGGTCTGTTTGTGTAAATATGCCACCTGACATCATATTTTACGGTATTGTTCCGCCAGCTTGAACGCTCACATATATTGTAAGTCATTTTATATACCTTGTTGCTTATAGTGGATTTACCGTATTCGTCCTTTATCCATTTGTTTGAGGTATGAGAAACCTCCGGTACTTTCAAATACTCAATAGCTCTTTCATATCTACCCGTAATCGCCGCAAGAGCTTCCCACTCTTTTAAGCCCTTTATTGCTTTTTCATAGGCTGCCTGTTCCTGTGCGATATTTTTTTCTTTCAAAGCGGAAATCTCGCCAACCGTTAATTTTAACAGGTCTGACAAATCGGATTCGTTGCTGCTATACAAGGTATGTTCGATTTTAGCCTTATAACCCGGTGTAAGCGTATCATTGTCATACACCGTATAATCTTTTCCTTTTATCATCTGCTGACCTCCTTTGTGCGAGCTTTTAATTGTTTCTGTTCTGTCGGTTTATCGGCTTTCAGCTCATTAAGTTGCTTTCGGATTGACGCCTTTTTCTCTTTCTGCATAGAAACGGTTGTATATCCCGGCAGCAATACGCCATTTACGCAAAAAGGAGATTTATCAATATCGGGAATAACGGGGGATATTTCCGTAAACAAGTAATCATAGGCTTTAATTTTGCCGTCGATATACTTCTGTGCGGATTCCTCACTCGAAAATGTTTTCTCTCGGCGTTCAAGTATAACAGCGCTTTGCCATTGTACGCTTTGAGTTTTAACGCTTAATTCAACGTCCCATTTTATTGCTCCGTTCCGGCTCTGCCGCTTGTCAATTCTGTATTTCATAAGATAAACCATATTGCTGCGCACTTTGTAATCGTAATCATCGACCGTCCACTGATTGCTTGTATGTTCGATAGGCGGCGCGGTCAGATATTCAAGCGCCCGTTTATGCCTTTTGGTAACAAGCGCCGACTTTTCCCATTCCGCAACTGCCTGTAAAACCTTTTCGTATGCCGCATTTTCTTTGCCGATACTTTCATCACGCAAATTCTCAACCTCTTTTACGGATTTTGTTATCAAGTCCGAAATGTCGCAATCACCTTTATAATAAATGCTGCGGTCAATTTTAAGACCGGCACCGTGAAAGAGCTTATCGTCCGAATATCTTTCGTATTCGCCGTAATCTGTTGTGCAATCGGTTGTTGTCATACAATATCCGCCTCCTTAATTTCTTTCAAATCTATACGGCAGTCAATTTCATAGCCGTACCTTGCGGCGAGCTCTTTTATTTCCGCAATCAGCTTTTTGCGTTCCTCACGCCGAACATTCTTTATCGCTTCAAATGCGGTTTTATCCAAGCAGCCGCTTGAATTTAATTTTTCATTATCCAATCGCCTCACCTCGATATATGTTTTGAGGTATGGAATTTATGGAAAACTTTTTAAGTTTACACACAAATACCACACCGTTTTTTACTGCGGAAGTTATGGAAAACTCTTTGAGTTTACACACAATTCCCGCAGTTCTGCTGCTACTGCCTTTCGGCAAATACACAATTATTTATGCACGCTCCCGTTTCAATATCCGCAATACATTTGAGTATGGGGAAAACCTGCGGAGGGCAGACGGCGTTTCCGAGTGTTTTTAATCTGTCGGCTCTGCCGGCTATGTCCTCTGTTATACGGGGTATGTCCGCAGGCTCTTGTTGCCATAATTTATGTCCGTCCATTTCAAAGGAAAACCCATTAACCATTCCACCCAATCGGGATTGAGTGCTGCCGTTTCCGAGTGCGGATTTTCCAGCCGTATAATCTGTGCCGCCAAGTTCGCCTTGTCCTTGCTTTTTAGCATTACTTCCGGCTTGAATGTTGACCTCATTCCGTCCGATGCTATCGGCGTTAAGTAAAACACCGCCGCCGACAGAGGAAGGCTCCATTTTGTGCCGTTCCTGTTCACCTTGCGGAATATCCCGTTGTCTGACAGATACACATTCATATTCATTGCTTCCTTTACAGTTCTGTCGTCGGAGGCAAGGGGTGTGGGAAACATCAGCGCCCACGATAAAAGTTCTTGTGCGCTCGTGCCACGCGCCGACGCCGCAAGCCGGATATACGAATGTTTGAACAGCGTAGCCCGCACGCTCCAAGTCAAATATCGTTTTGTCGAGCCCCATATTGATAAACCCGGCAACATTCTCCCCAAGCACCCAATGGGGCTTGATTTCGGAAATAACTCTGACCATTTCAGGCCAGAGATACCGAGTGTCTGCAAATCCCTTTTGCCGTCCTGCCGATGAGAACGGCTGGCACGGGAAACCGCCGGATATGAGCGTAACTGTTTTTCGTCCTGTTTTTTCAAAAAATCCCTCCTTTGTCAAAGTAGTAATATCACGAAAGCGGGGAACGGCAGGCCAGCGCTTTTCAAGTACGCTTGTCGGATAGTCCGCCCATTCGCACTGGCACACCGTTTCAAAGCCTGCCGCTTCCGCCGCCAAATCAATTCCGCCTATGCCCGAAAACAGGCTTAAATGCGTTAAATTATTCACTGCCTGCCACCTCTTGCGGAATGGTTGTCATTAACGAATACAATTTTGTATCTTTCGGGAATCGGTCTATAAACGGAATTATGGTGTTGCCGTAAAATAAAAGTCCCTCACCGGCTCCCGACTGCGTAACATAAGAAAGCTGCTGCGGTGATATGCCGAGCTTTTTCGCAAGAATTTCTCTGTCGCCCTGCGCCTGATTCAGCATATAAATATAGTCGCTGTTTTCAAATATGTTTTCGATTTCAGCACTTGAAAGCAGGTCTTTTACATTCTGCGTTATGCCTGTCGGAATACCGCCCCATTTACGAAAACGCTTCCAAATCTCAACCGAGTATGCCGCTGTCTGCTCGTCCTTTAATAACAAGTGAAATTCATCACAGTAATAGCGTGTAGACTTATGCTCGTTTCGGTTTATCGTAACCCTGTTCCATATCTGGTCCTGAACAACCAACATTCCGAGTTTTTTAAGCTGCTTTCCAAGCTCCTTAATATCAAAGCATACGATACGGTTTGAAATATCCACATTCGTATGATGATTGAAAACATTAAGGCTGCCCTTGACATACAGCTCCAAAGCAGAGGCTATACGCCCGGCTTCCTGTTCCGGCTGTTTCTTTATTTCCTCGTACAAATCTTCGAGGATAGGCATATTCGCAGGTGTAGGATTTTCAAAATATTTCTGATAAATCCGTGTTACGCTCCTGTCAATAACCGTCTTTTCAATAGGCTCCAAACCGTCGCGTCCGCCAATTATCAATTCACAGAATGAAAGCACAAAATCGGATTTTAACGCAAGCGGATTTTCCTCGTCAGAATAATTGATATTTATGTCAAGCGGATTTAGGTAGTCCTTTGATGTGGGCGACAGCTTTACAACCTGACCTTTAAGAGCGTGTATCAGCGGATTGTATTCCGCTTCGGGATCACACACATAAATATCGTCATTCGTAACCAAAAACGCATTTGTCATTTCACGCTTTGCGGAAAAACTTTTACCGCTGCCCGGTGTTCCGAGTATAAGCCCGTTAGGATTTTTCAGCATTTTTCGGTCAACCATTATCATATTGTTTGAGAGTGCATTAAGACCGCAATATAACGCTTCTGGACTGTCCGAAAAAAGCTCCTGTGTGGTGAACGGCACAAAAATAGCGGTGCTTGAAGTTGTCAAAGCCCGCTGTATTCCGATATTGTTTATGCCGATAGGCACGCTTGCCATTAGTCCGTCCTCCTGCTGATAGTCCAATCTTCTTAAAGGACAGTTCCGCTGCTGTGCGATTGACTGCACCTCAAATATGGCGCTGTTTAATGCCTTTTTTGTTTTCGCCGTATTCATAATGAGCACGGTAACTAAAAACATTCTTTCGTTTCTGCCTTGCAAATCCTCTAATAATTTCTTTGCGTCAATACCGAATGTGTTTATATCCGACGGAATTATATCCATATCGTAACCGGCTCTGACCGCTTTTTTCTGTTCCTCGATTTTCATTTTATCAAGGTCGGTTATTTTGCGCTTTATCATTTTTATGGCTTCCGACTGGTCGATACTTTTGATGTGAATATTGACCGACAATGCCGATTGAATTTCAAGAAAGTTTTTCAGCATTTCGTCCGTAAGCTCCGGCGCGAGTATGTGCAAAAACGAAACGGCGCCTATCGTGCCGCCCATTCTGAAACACCGCCCGTCCGAAAAATTGAACGAGGTCGGGGCGATAAAGTCCTTTGTGGTAAGTCCTGTTTTGTAAATCAAATTCCAAGAGAAATTTAATTTATTCTCGCCACCGTTAAAGCACGAGTGCAGAAGCTCCAAGCGCTCCATACCGTTTAATGAAAACGCCCTCACACCCAAAATCTTAAAGTTATTGATTATATCGGTTTCGATACGCTCCAAACGCTGCTTTGCATTTTGGATATTATCGGCTTCAATTCCGAATGTGATATATTTTTTTCTCACGATTCCGTTGTTGCCCCTTGCAAGCTGATTTTTCAGCATTTCGGTGTATTCTGCTCTTATCCCGTCAAAATCATCATTCTGCGGTTTTATGGCAATGGACTTTTCAAAATCGGAAATATCCATTGTCTGATTGAGAAACGAAAGCTGCACCGATATGGATTTATCAAAATAATTTAGAAAATCACAGTAATTTTCAAAGATTATGTTTTTGTCCTCGTTTCTTGCAAGCTGATAATTTATATCATAAAACTGTATTGTTTTCGTGAAATAATTGTCTTTGACAATGCAAATTCCGTCGGGGCGCATTTCTTTGTAGCTTATGGTATCTTGCGCCGACATTGCGATTTTACCCTGCATTTTTGCCTTTTTCACGGCGTCGGCTATCCGCTTTCGCTGCCTTGACGTCAGCGGCTTTTCCGCCGAAAGCGTGATTTTCTTTTTGTGTTCCGACAATTTTATCAACCTCCTGTTCCAATAAAATTTGTTTTTCTATTGCCGAATAAATGTTATTCGTTACATACGGCCGCACCTGCGGCTTTCTGTATTTTGTAGTTATATAGTTTTTCAAAATCTTTTCAAGCGGCTGTCCGTTCTTTTCGTACATTGCGAAAAAGAAAAACGGCAGCGCTGCCGCAAGCAAAAGCAGAACGGCTCCCGTTGTGCCGAGTATTCCTCTTGTCAGAAAATATATCGGCACACCCACAGCCGCCGCAAGCGAAAAACATATAAGCTGCCTTTTTGTAAGGTTAAAGGCTACCTTTGTTTTGACCGTGTTTAAGTCTTTCGGTACGGGTACATAAGGCATAGTTATCTTGCCCCCTTATCCTTGTTTTTGTTTTCTCTTGAAGGCGCCGGCTGCTCGGCTTTCATTTTTTTAAGCTGATTTTTGATTGACGGCTTTTGCAGCTCTTTAACTTTTTCTTTCGCCCATTTTGGAATTAACTCCGGCTTTAATGCACCGAAAAATCTTGAACGGTCAAAGTTTGTTCTTTCACCGTCATAAAGGAATGTGCCGAACACCTTTCGCCCTCTTGCCGACGGGGAACAGCCGAATCCGCTTTGAGCATAAAATAACTGATATTCCGGCTTTTTGTATTCGTCCTTTATTCCAAACGGATTTAACACCAAGATTTTATTTTCAAAGTCAAGCCCGGTCGGTGGAATACAATGCGAATTATCAAACAAATTCAATTCCCGGTACGCCTGCCGCACAGAATCTATAAAGCCGTCCAAAACGGCAGGGTGCGATTCAATCACAAATTCCGCACGATTTCGGTCGTCGGGAATAAAAATTGTTTTAGCCCATTCTTTATTATCCCTTGAAAATCTTCCGTCAAAATCCTTTTGCTGTAAGGTATTTGCAAGCATAAACAATACTCTGTCAAAACCAAATTCGTCAATGACCTGTTTTTCCGCACCGCTTTTTAAGTGCATACCGTCAAAGTTTTCACTTATTGAATTTTGTATAGCGTCTTTGCAATACAGATTTGCGGTAAGAGATTCCCTGTATTCGTTAAGTTCGCTGTTATTATGTGCCATTTCTATGCTGTCGGTGTATATAGGTATATCTTTCAATTTTTCAAGCCTCCTTTACTCAATCCAAACATCATTTAATACTTCATTGCCCCAAACGTCCCAGCCGGGCGGCGCCTGTCTTGCAAACAGTTCCACTCTCGGCAGGTCGCCCATAAGCTCGATTATTTTATCTCTCGTTATATCCGGCTTTTTGCTGTGTTCCTCAACGGGCGAGATTATGAGCTGATGTACTTTTCTTGAAATCCGTTTCGGGTGTCCTTTTGTTGCAACGAGGCAAACCTCCGCGTTGTTTCTCGTCCACCAGCCCATACCCATAAACCAGCTATCTGATTTTTTGTTTTTCTTTACCCACACGAAAGCAACCGTGCTGTACTTAAAGCCCCAAGCCTTAATGACCTCAAAGGCTTCTTCTAATTTCGGGAAGGTCGCCCACATAAACAGAACACAGTCGTCGGCCGCAAATTTCGGTACGGGCAATTCGCAAATTTCCTCAACCGTCATTACGGGGTAGTGATTCGCCGGGCTGCCGCGCAAAAGTCCGCCCTTGTACTTTCACGGCGGATCGGCATAGATTATACTGTACTTTTTCATTGTTTCAAAAGCCTCCTTTCGCCTTAATGAGCATTAAATATTGATTTTGAAATGCCGCCCGTCTTAAACAGGGTGAAGCATAAAACAACGGTATATGCCGCAACACTTAATAACGTCGCCTGAATATCAGATGTGAATGTCAGGCTGTTTACAAGTGCCGCATAAATGCCGACGCATACCATTATGAAAAAGCCCTGAAAGCCGAGAGCGACAAGTCCTCTTAAATAGTTGTTTCCCATTTGCCCCCATTCACGGTTTGTCATAGTGGCAAACGGAATCGCCCCGACGGAGCTATACAAATAAATTTCTATCATTCGTCCGAATATTACGACGGTAATGCAGACGGATAGAATTTTCATACAAAGGCTAATCAATGACGATTCAAGCATAAGCAAAACAAGTTCGCCCGTGCTCATTGCTTCAAGCGTTGAATGAATATCGGTTATAGCGCTTGAAATATCCACGCTCGTATTTGAGCCTATCACGCCGGAGCTTTGCCGGACAACATACTGCGCCAAATCGAACACACCCATAATAATGTCAAAGGTGTGCGTTGCGATTACAACCGCCGCGCACGCCTTGAACAAAAATTTGAAAAACATAAATGTGTCAATATCGTGCATATTGTTTTTCTCTGTTATCATTGTGATTAGCTCATAGCAAAGAATAAATGTGATGATAAGCCCCGCAATCGGGAGTATTACATTTTCCGAAAGCGTTTGAATTATCGAAAACACGCTTGCGTTCCATTGCTGCGGAGTTTTGCCGACCTCCGCAGCAATAGTGCCGACTTTCTCGTTTACGTCATTGAACGTTGTAGATAAGCTGCTTTCGATAACCGACATAAGAAAGTCATTGATTGCCTTTGTAATTTTTTCAAAAATGCTGTCCACCGATTAAAACAATCCTGACAGCAAAGGAATAAGAGAAGTACCAATCAGCACGACACCGCCGCCTGCCATAAGCTGCTTGATACCCTGCGATTTTGCACCGGGGTTATCGTTGCCGTAGCCTTCCAAAAGGTTGACAACGCCCCAGACCGCAAGACCTGCGCCGAGCGCAATTACAAGTGTTTGCAGTACATTGACCGCTTCTGAAAAAAACTGCATAATTAAATTTCCTCCTCGTTATTTGTATTTTTGTTTTCTGCCGAAAGATGCGCTTCTTCCGGCAGGTCAATTTTGTAGTAGTCAAAAACCTCGTCTTTTGCGACAATAGGTTTTCTGCGTTTCATATACTTTTCCATATCAAACGCATTTTTCTTGTCATAGTCCGACAGCATTTTGTAACGGGGGTGTTTCGTTATATCGTACTTGTCCGATAAAAACGGGCGCACGCCCCGAAGCTGCAAAATACATTTGCCGCCGTCCATTACAGATAATTCATCTTGGCTCATCAGCTCCTTTCCGAGCTTTTGATAATTCGTTCCGTAAGAGTTCTGATTACTGCGTGTTTCGGAAGTGTTATACATATCAATCGTTTCTTTTCCCAAAGTTTCCGAAAGCTCCTTGAGCGTGGATTTTTCCTTGCCGCCCAAAAAGAGAGTGGTATCACAGTTTCCGATAATCGTGTCGGCATTGTCCTTGTAAATGGCTTTTAGCTGACTTTGCGCCTGCAAGATAATACAAGCGGATATTTCACGGCTTCGGATAGTGGAAATCAGCTTTTCAAACTTTGGTATTTGCCCGATATTTGAAAATTCGTCAAGCAAACATCTGACGTGCACGGGAAGTCTGCCGCCGTATTCGTTGTCTGCCTTGTCGCAAAGCAGATTAAAAAGCTGGGAATACATTATTGCTACAACAAAATTGAAAGTGTCGTCCGTGTCGGAAATGATAACAAAGAGCGCCGTTTTCTCGTCGCCTAATGTGTCAAGCTCCAATTCGTCATATTCCATTAAGTCCCTAAGCTCCTTAATATCAAACGGCGCAAGCCTTGCACCGCACGAAATCAAAATCGACTTTAAGGTTTTGCCGGCTGCCTGCTTGAATTTAACATATTGCTTAACCGCAAAATGCTCCGGCTCACGCTCGGCGAGCCTGTCAAAGAGCATATCCACGGGGCTTTTGTAATTTTCGTCGTCCTCACGGGCTTCACTTGCGTTGATTAAATCCAAAAGCGTGATGAAGTTCTTTTCTTCTTCGGGCGCTTCATAGTAAATGTAGCCGATTAGAGCGCAATACAAAAGCCGTTCCGCCTTAACCCAAAAATCCTCACCCGACTTTTCGCCGTCGCCTTTGGTGTTTGCGATTATGACATTTACCAGCTTCAAAATATCCTTTTCGCTGCGTATGTAGGCAAAGGGATTGTAGTGCATACTCTTTTTGAAATTTATCGTATTGAGTGAACGGATTTTGTAGCCGCCTTTTTGCAGCATTTTTCCGCACTCAATCAAAAGTGTGGATTTTGGATCTGTCACCACGAATGATGAGTGCATTTGCATAAGGTTCGGTTTTACAAAAAACCTTGTTTTTCCGCTGCCTGAGCCGCCGATTACAAGCACATTCTTGTTTCGTGCAAATTTCGGATTTTTCGGGCGGCTATTCATTGTCAGCCGTTCCGTATTCGTCAGCAGAATATTGTTGTAAAAATCCTCGTCAATGTACGGCTTAATATCCTCCGGCGTGCCCCAACGAGCCGAGCCGTATTCAATGCCTTTTCTGAATTTTTTTGCGTTTTTGCTCCGCAGATACAAAATGCCCTTGACCGCTAATGCTCCGACAATTCCGACGGAAATATCGGTAAAATGAAAAGAGAGCAGCGGCGCTTTTGTAAGCTCCGATACTCCCTTAACAACCGATATTAAAAT
>CACXES010000054.1 GCA_902766745.1 uncultured Ruminococcus sp. | reverse complement strand
CGAAGCAAATTGGACATAAAAAACGAGCTTCAGTATTTTAAGGACAACAATATCCGCATCAAGGTTATCGACTTGCCGACAACGATGTTTGATTTACCCGAAGAACAATCGTGGGTTATTGATATGGTAAACAATATTCTGATTGAGGTGTTAAGCTCCATTGCCGAGCAGGAGTACCACACCATCCATAAGCGCCAGAGCGAGGGTATTGCCGCCGCAAAAGCCAAGGGTAAGCATCTCGGCAGACCCAAGCTTATTAAACCCGATAATTGGGATTCGGTTATATCCGAGTATAAGGAAAACCGCATCACCGCCAAAGAGGCAATGACACGGCTTAACCTTAAACGCTCATCCTTTTACAAATTACTAAAATCCGAGCAAGACAGGAGCTGACAAAAATGACCTTTCCAAACGCAAAATTCTATGATTCTTCATAGGAAATCTTAAACCGCCCGCTCCGATAATTTTTTATTTCGGCGGCGGATTTTCAAAAAGTCAGGGGGAGTTTTTGACCGCCGCCCGAAATATTCGGTGTAATTATGACATTATATGGAAATTAAAAGCAAAATCGGGCAAAATACAGATTTATTTACTCATCCGATCTTCCTGTTATGCCAATAAAATTTTCATAAATCCTACACGCCCCTCAGGTATACTCATTTTTCTCTGCAATTAAATATATACAATAGTGTTACATATGTTAATTTTCGTCATCTGTATACTCATCGTTTTTGAAAATATCAAATAAGTAATCATCCGACTTGCTTTCCTGTGAAATTTTTAACGCCTCCTGAAAGCCTAAAAATTCAAACAAATCATCCATATCTTTTTTATCACACATGCTCTTACACCTCCATATAAAATCATTGCATAGACGTAATTTCATAAAATACATCAGCCTTTTTGCATAGCTGCGATTCTATAATACTGATGCTCCAACAAGCAGAGAAATAAACAGTGCAACATCCGGAACACACTGAACAATTTTAAAAATTCGTTCCTCTTTATTGCTGCGGTCACAAACCCAATCCCAAATTGCAATAATAAGTCCAATTAAAACCAAGAGTACTCTCCCTAAAACTATCATAATATTACTGTCATATAACGATAGTTTATATAATACGGCCACTGAAGCAAGTGCACTCAAGGTGCTGATCCATGAATAATCTGAACTCTTCTTTAACTTTTTGATTCTTTTCTCAATATCATTTTTATCTTTCTCATCAAAGTCTCCAATTAAATTATCGAGTTCTTTAATTACATTTTGGCAGGCATCCTTCATTTTGTTGTCAGATTCCATTTTTTTATAAATAACTTCATAAATATCAATGACAACATCTTTATCCCTAATCATATGACGGGAGTATTCTTTTCGACAGCGTTTTATATATTCCCGTAATTCATTAACATCTGTATTCAGCACCAGATATTCTGTACCGTCTTTAATATTTAAAAAATTCAAAAGGAAAAACATATCATATCCAATATTTATACTGATACGATTGGTTCTGTTATTACTTTTTTTATTTTGCCTTTTATTTTTACTCAGCCGAGTCATATTGTTCGAATTTTGATACATCTTGTTTAATTTATTGATTATACCATCTCTTACTGACTTTTTTTCTATTTCTTTGTCTGTGCACAATAAATCAATCAACATTGAGGTATTGATTTGTATGGATTGAAGCGTTGTGTTTCTCAGTACTTCTGATGTATCTGCAAGTAATTTAACCGAATCACTTTTAATATTATCTATATACAATTCGGAATAATCCGTATCCGGATCCCATTCTTCATATTTAAAGTTTTCCCAAAACTTTTCTTTAATATCATGTATAAAGCTTGACGAATCTGCCGTAATTAATCCAGTAAATTCTTTATATGTGTTAATTGAATTTAAAGCGGTCGCTCTGTCTATTGCTTCATTTATACATTGCTCTTTGATTTTTCTGTGAGCATATTTTATATACGTGTAATTTTCTCCATTATTACTTATCTTTAATTGTAAATACTTTTTTGTAAGATTTAAAACTTCTTCCGGTTTAGAGCATTTGTTAAGTAAATGTTCAGAATAAAACTCATCTATAAAATAGCATTTATTTAATCTAAGCATCTCTTTTTCAATCGAATAGTATAGTTCCTTATCGATTGAACGAATCTTCATCAAAAGGTTTGGTCCCATATCAGAATCTATATCAACTTTGTTAATGAGAAATGCTTCAATACATTCCTGTGTATTTTGATTAGCTTTTTCCTTAAACTCAGTGTAAAGTTTTTTTTCATCGAAAATTATAGTAATGTAAGTTTTAATAGCGTTATCCGAATATTTATATATCTCATTAATAACAGGAATGTGCATTGCGCTATTGACGATATTCTTGATTAATTCTGCATTGCCTTCGCCGCTAAAAATATATTTACCGATATTTTGTGCAATTATTTCAACGCACTTTTCTTCGAAGTAGTTTACTATAAACGAACATGTATCGGGATCATTAACAGCATCAACGGTATAACAGTTCATTAATTCTACTGCTTCATTCTCAATTGCATAGACAGAAATTATTTTCACAAGTTGCGGGTCTTCAAGCCTTAATGATTTTAAGCTATTGTAATCTCTTTCCGAACACTTGTTTGAGTATGTATAACCCATGTATCTAGCAATGCTGTTTTTTAAATTTCCGCTTGTTGTTTTTGAGTAAGCATCTACTATCATTGCGTTTACTGCAGACGAAACAGACATTTTGTTATCAACAATTTTATTAACAAGCATAGTAGCATAAGACGCAATCGACTTATCGTAAAAGTTTTCTTCGATTAGTATATCCGTTAGTTTTAACAAAATATCTTCATCGCTAATATCTTCCGATTCTGAACCTTCCATTAATATGCAGTCTATTGCCTTCTTGCAAACATCTATATTAAAATTAAAGCCTACATCGGCATTATCAATAAATTTCTGAAACTCAGCTATATATCTATCCTTATCCGATACAAGCTTGCTCACAAAATCACTGCATGAGTTATCCAAGCCTGTTGCTCTTCTGTTATTAAAATTATAAGTAATTCCATTTGAGCATTCCTCAGATGGGATAAGCATAACTTTTCTTTGGATAGCATCGGCACAATTTGAGAATGAAACAAACATTCTTAAGTATTTTGGAAGAAATGAATAAGTAATATTCAACACAGCCTTAAGAAGCTCAATT
>CACXES010000053.1 GCA_902766745.1 uncultured Ruminococcus sp. | reverse complement strand
TCTCAGACTTAATTCTACCACATTTTTCTTCTCACACTAAATTCCATTTTAATTTCCACTGTGGAATTTACTTTGAGAATTAACTACAGCAAAAAATTTGTAAAAGATTTGTTACGTTTCGTTGACATTTATACTCGATTATGTTATACTTTTATGGATCGCAGGATTTGAAAATTACGATCTGTGAATTTGACGGATAAAGCGGCACGGCTGTGCGGTGTGAATGCGGAGGTGATTTTACCATGCCGACTTTTGTGCATACGGGAGACATACATTTGGATTCATCGTTTTCGGCGCACTTTTCTGCCGAGAGGGCAGAGCTTCGCAGAAACGAGGTGCTGCGCTGTGTGTCAGAGATTGTAAGGCTGGCGGCAGGGGTTGATATTCTGCTGATTGCCGGGGATCTGTTCGACGGAAGCCGTGTATCGCGCAATACGGTCGCCTATCTTAAAAGGAAGTTTGCGGAAATCCCGAACACACGCATATTTATTGCGGCGGGGAATCACGATCCGTACACTGCCGACTCTGTTTACGCCCGTGAGAATTTGGGCGATAATGTCTATGTGTTCGGAACTGTGCCCGAATGTGTGGAAATTCCCGAGCTGAATACCCGTGTGCATGGCGTGAGCTTCTGCGCCGGGAATGTCGGACGTATCGAGATGCCGAGAATAGAGAAGAAAAGCGGAGTGTATGACATTATGCTTCTTCATGCGGATATGTCGGGCGGAGATATGTATAATCCCATAGACAGGACGTTTATCGAAGGCTGTGGCGCAGACTACCTGGCTCTCGGGCATATTCATAAGCGGACGGAGCCGAGCCGATGCGGGAAAACGTGGTATGCCTACTGCGGAATCCCGGAGGGGAGAGGCTTTGACGAGTGCGGAGATATGGGCTGTTATCTCGGGGAGCTCACTGACGGTATGGTTCGTGTTGAGTTTGTGCGCACCTGCATAAGGCGTATGTTCAGACTTACGGCGGACATATCAGGTGCTGCGGACACGAGGCAGGCGGCGGATATAATTCGCAGGCTTATGACCGAGAACGGTACGGCAGACGATATATACCGTGTAATTTTAACGGGAAGAGTTGCCGCCGGTATTGTCAGCATAGACATAATCCGTGAGGAATTGAAAAATTCGGCAAGCTATGCGGAATTTCGCGATGAAACACGACGTACTTATAATTATAAGGCACTCTCCGAGGAGGACAGCTTGTGCGGCGAGTTTATAAGAATGCTAAACAGGATGACGGAGGAGGGCTCGGTTGACACCGAGATTTCCGCTATGGCTATGGACATGGGAATTGAGGCGCTGCTCGGAGGTGATGCTTGAGTGGCGGAAAAACGAATAGTGATAACGGGTGCTGAGATTACGGCATTCGGGCGGCTGAAGAATTTCAAAATCAATCTGTCTGACGGGCTTAATGTTATCTGTGGTCTGAATGAGGCAGGAAAGTCAACGCTTCTGCTTTTTATCAAGGCTATGCTTTACGGCATGCCGGGCAGGAGGCGCAGCGGTGAGCTGTTGAAGGACAGAGAAAGGGCGGTTCCGTGGGGCGAGAAGTCTGCAAGCGGAGTGATTTTTCTCCGTGTGGACGGAAGAAATACGGAAATACGCCGAAAATTCGGAAAAACCGCAGCCGGCGATAGGATTGATGCGGCGGATGCGGAGAGCGGCGACCCAATCCCGGAGCTTTGTGTCAGCAATGTGGGAGAGGTATTGCTCGGAGTGCCGGAGGAGGTCTTTGAAAAAACACTGATGATAGCGCAGAGCGGAGCCTTTATGGGTGGCCGTGAGGATGAGATATCAAAGCGTTTGATGAATCTAAAATCCACGGGCGATGAAAAGGTCTCTGCGGAAGCTGCGGCAGAGAAGCTGACCGCCTTTGCGAATACATTGAAAACGAGCAAGGGCAAGCGTATTCCGGGGAGAATAGATGTGCTTGAAGAGCGCATAGCCTCACTCCGACAAGAGAAATATAATCTGATGACGCAGCTTCAGCAAAGTGAAAACACAAGGCAGAGATGCGAGGCGGCTCGTGCCGAGCTTAAAGAGAAAGAAAGCAGGCTTGCTGCCTGCGAGGCAGAATATAAAGCGGCGATTGCATATGAGCGTGCAGCGGCGGCGAGAGAGCGTGCCGTGCGGGCTGAGGAATGCGAGCGAAGGCTTTCGGAATTGGAGAGGGATGAAGCGTATATCCGCGGCAGTGAGCTTTCGGAGGAAATTTGTCGTGAGGCGGCACGATTGCAGGAGGAGGCGGAGACTGCCGCCAAAGCGGCAGGTGCTATGCATGACGATTGCGAAGAGGAGGCCGGGCGGCGGCAGATGAAGGGTGTGCTGTGCAGCACTCTCGGCGGAGCCTTTGTCGCAGCGGCGGCGGTGATGACGGTGTTTATGGGTATCTTCGCTGTTGTGCCGTGGACAGCGGCTGTTATCGGAGCGGCGCTTATCGTTTTTGGAATAAAATTTATTCAAACAAGTAAGAATATAAGAGATACAGCTCTGTCAAAATGCATCGAGTCGGAGCGGAGAGCGGAGACGGCGAAACGGCGGCTTTCGGAAATATTTGACCGCTTCGGTGTAAGCAGCGTTTTTGAACTGAATGATTTGTATATAAAATGCAGAGGAATTTATGAGCGCATATCTGCGCTTAAGGCTTCAAAAGCGGAGTTTGACGATGTCGGACAGGATTATGAGCCTGACGTGACCGAAAGCGGACCGACTCGTTCTGCGGAGGATGCAGAGGAGGAGTTGAAGCGGCTGAGAAGGCGGCAGGTTGAGCTTGCCGGGGAGATTAAAGGATTGGAGAGCAAGATGGCATACTCGGTCAATATGACCCGTATTCCGTCAGACATCGATACCGAAATCAAAGCGGCAAAGGAGGAAATTTCCGAATGCGAGAAGAAGCTTGCGGCGGCAGAGCTTGCGATCTCTGTCATTAGAGATACGGGAGATAAGTGGCGTTCGGCATTTGCACCGAGGCTGAATCAAAGGGTTTCTGAAATTATGAGCTGTGTGAGCGGCCATGATTGCGGCAGAATCAGAGTGAGCGAGGATTATATGATGTCGCTCACATCCGACGGAGAAGCATATGCTGCGGAATATTTAAGCCGCGGCGCATACGAGCAGCTTTATTTTTCACTGAGGTATGCGGTTGCGGATTTGATATGCAGCGGTCTGCCGATGCTTTTGGACGATATATTAACTGTGTATGATGATGAACGCGCAGAGGCTGCGCTGACGTTTTTGAGCTGTGAGGAGAAAAGACAGATTTTTCTGTTTACCTGTAGGAAAAATGAGGCAAAAACGGCGGAGAGGCTCGGTGCAAATATAATATATATTTAAGTTGCCGCCTTTATGCGGCTTAAAATCAGAGAGGAGAATCAATTTTATGGCAGCAGAGATTAAAAACGAAAACGGTATAATCAGGATTTCAAACACGGTTATAGCGAAAATTGCGGGCTATGCCGCAACAAAGTGCTATGGCGTGGTAGGTATGGCTGTGCGTACCGGTAAGGACGGACTTGCAATGCTTTTGAAAAAGGAAAATCTTGATAAGGGAATCAAGGTTAAGGTTGAAAACGACACGGTGGATATTGCCATGTTTGTTATTATGGAATACGGTGTAAATATCGGTACTGTGGGAGAAATAATAAAGGGTAACGTAAAGTATCAGGTGGAGGAGGCTACCGGTCTTAAGGTCGGCTCTGTTACTGTAAATGTCGAAAGCATCCGCGTCAACTGATTCGGAGCGCAGAAAGGAATGAGTTTTTAAGTGAGAACACTAAGCGGCAGTGATATAAAGCTGATGATCGAGTCGGCTTCCAACAATCTGCAAAATAACAAAAAAGCGATAAATGATTTGAATGTATTCCCCGTTCCGGACGGAGATACGGGTACAAATATGGGTCTTACCTTCGGTGCGGCGGCCACAGCGGCAATAGCCGCCGAGGATACGGCGGGAGATATATTAACGGTACTTGCAAAGGCGTCCCTCCGTAATGCAAGAGGTAATTCGGGCGTAATTCTGTCACAGATACTCAGGGGTGTTTCCAAGGCTCTGGAGGGCAAGACGGAGTTTACGACAGAGGACTTGAAGGATGCGGCTGTCTGCGGCAGATATACGGCTTATCGTGCCGTTATGAAGCCGACAGAGGGGACGATTCTTACGGTTATCCGAGAGGGAGCGGAGTTCGCTGAGCAGAACTATAAGAATTATGACGATGCGGCGCAATTCTTTTCCGAATATATCAAGGCTTGCAAAGAGAGCTTGGAAAAGACGCCCGAAATTCTGCCCGTATTAAAGCAGGCAGGAGTTGTTGACGCAGGCGGCTGCGGAGTTGTGACCCTGCTTGAGGGTGCGGAGTATGCGCTGAAAGAGGGCTGTGCGGTGGCACTTTCCGAGGGGGCGGAGCCTGTTTCGGCATCGGCGGCGGCTAAGGATGATATTGATACGGCAAACATACGCTATCAATACTGCACGGAGTTTATTATTCAAAAGACCTCGCCCGACAGACAGTCAAATCAGTTTCGAGCGGCTATTTCGCCGAAGGGCGATTGTATGCTGGTTATTGATGATGAGGATATTGTCAAGGTACATATCCACACCAATCATCCGGGATTTGTTATGGAGCAGGCGTTAAAGCTTGGTCAGCTAATAAATATCAAAGTGGATAATATGAAGTACCAGCATAACGAGAATATCAGAAGCGCAGAGGAGCCGGTCGAAAAAAAGACCGAGCCTTTGAAAAAATACGGGGTTGTTGCAGTTTCCGCCGGCGCAGGACTGACCGAGGTTTTCAAGAGCGTCAATGTGGATAAGGTTGTTGAGGGTGGTCAGACGATGAATCCGAGCACTCAGGATCTTCTTGATGCGGTTTCGGAAATCAATGCGGAGACAGTCTATATCCTTCCGAATAACAAAAATATTATTCTTGCGGCGGAGCAGGTAAACGAGATAAGCGACAGAAATGTTATTGTTATCCCGACAAAGAACATTCCTCAGGGCATCTCGGCAATGCTTGCCTTTGAGCCGGAGGCGGACATCGAGACAAACACTGAGGCGATGAATGAGATGATGCTGGCGGTGAAATGCGGTCAGGTCACCTTTGCCGCCCGTGATTCTGCTGTGGGCGGAATGGATATACACGAAGGCGATGTTATGGGAATGCTCGGCGGCGAAATAACCGAGCTTGGCTCGGATATAAACGAGGTGTCGGAGAAGCTTGTCGATAAAATGGTCGATGAGGATACGGCACTTGTCACCGTATACTATGGTGAGGATACGGACGAAAAATCCGCTGCAGAGCTTGCGGCAGAAATAGAAAAAGACCATCCGAGCATAGATGTTTCGGTGGTCAACGGCGGACAACCCGTATATTATTATATGATAGCGGCCGAATAGTCAAAGCCGCACAGAGTGAGGCGAAACGGTATGATTACACAGACAACCGATATTCGTTACCTCAAGGGAATAGGAGAGAAACGCGCCGAGCTTTTTAACAAGCTTGGCGTGTTTAGCGTGGGGGATTTGCTGCGCTGCCTGCCGAGGGGGTACGAGGACAGAACGGATATAAGGGATATTTGCGATGCAGAGGAGGGGGAGAGCGTTTGCGTTCGTGCCTCTCTTGCATCGGGTATACGCTCCTTTCGCGCACGCACGGGTGCACGGGTGATTCAGGCTCGGGCATCCGACGGTACGGGAATAATCAATCTCACTTGGTTTAATGCACCGTATGTTGAAAAAACACTGCGGAGTGATGAAAGCTTTACCTTTTTCGGAAGGATAACAAAGCGCGGTGTTCTGCCCGAAATGATAAACCCCGTAATTGAGCCGAGCAGTGCGGCAGGGGATAAAATGGGTAAAATCGTGCCGATTTATCCTTGCACCGCCGGGCTTACGCAACACAACATCCGTGCGGCGGTCAAGAGTGCCCTGAACAGCCTTGAGGAGCCTGTTTCGGAGATTATCCCTGAAAAAATAAGGGAGGAATACGGACTTATTCCGACAGATACGGCAATTCGTATAATTCACGAGCCGCAGAGCTTTGATGATTTTGAAAATGCGCGCAGGACGCTGGCGTTTGAGGAATTTCTGGTTTTGCAGACCGGCGTTGCCGCCGCAAAGCAAGGGCGCGGAGACCGAACCGCACCGATAATTTCAAACGTAAAATGCATTGCGGAATTTGCCGAAAGCCTACCCTTTAAGCTGACCAATGCGCAGAAGAGAGTTATAAACGAGATTGCGGCGGATATAAGACGTTCGACTCCGATGAATCGGCTTGTCCAGGGCGATGTGGGCTCGGGTAAGACAATCGTTGCGGCGGCGGTCATGTATGCCGCCGCACAGGAGGGCTATGCCTCGGTTTTGATGGCACCGACCGAGGTGCTTGCAAGTCAGCATTTTGGAAATATGAAGAAGCTTTTTGAACCTCTTGGTATAAAAACCGCATATCTTGCCGGAAGTCAGAAGGCGGCGGAGCGGAGCGAGAATATTCGTCTTATCGAAAGCGGTGAGGCAAGGGTCGTTGTCGGAACTCACGCCTTGATTTGCGGAAGCGTAAATATTCCGAGGCTTGCCCTTGCTATTACCGATGAGCAGCACCGCTTCGGTGTGCGGCAGCGGACACGGCTGAGCGGGGATGGGCGTGTTCATACCCTTGTGATGACTGCAACACCGATACCGAGAACCCTGTCGCTGATACTATACGGTGACCTTGATATATCGGTGATTGATGAGCTTCCGCCGGGCAGACAGCCGATTTCCACCATTGCCATAGGGGAGGGCATGAGGAAGAAGGCGGAGCAGTTTGTGCTGAAAAAGCTGGACGAGGGCAGACAGGCATACTTCATATGTCCGCTTGTGGAGGAGTCGGAGGTTATCGACGCAAATGCGGTGGAGGTATACCTGGACGAGCTGAAACGAGGAGCGTATAAAAACCGTAGGATTGCGGCACTTCACGGGAAGATGAAGCCATCCGAAAAGGAGCAAATCATGCGTGAGTTTTCGGAGGGGCGGCTTGAGGCGATTGTGGCGACAACTGTGGTAGAGGTAGGAGTTGATGTACCCAACGCCACGGTAATGGTTATCGAGAACGCCGAACGCTTCGGTCTGTCACAGCTGCATCAGCTCCGCGGCAGAGTGGGGCGCGGCAGTCATAAGTCCTATTGCATACTGATTTGCAAGACCCACGGAGAGGCGGCAACGGAGCGTATGAAGATTATGTGCGAGACAAATGACGGTTTTAAAATTTCAGAAAAGGACTTGGAAATACGTGGCCCGGGTGAATTTCTCGGAACACGTCAGCATGGGCTTCCGTCAATGAAGGCGGGAAATCTGAAATACGATATGCAGATTTTGCGTGAAGCGCATGAGGCGGCATTTGAAATATTGAAGAATGACCCGGAGCTTGCGCTTGAGGAAAACAAAAACCTCAGGCTTAGAATAAATGATGATATTGACAGTATTGGCGGAGTGCTGAATTGATTTGTAACACATTTTTCGATTTGGAATATAATGATAGCAGACATAGAAAATCTGCGGCGGAGGTGTGTTCCATATGTGGTTTAGAAGGCGGTGCGGCTGCAAAAAGGGTGGAATGGGTATCATAGGACCGATTTTGATTGCGGTGGGTGCCGGTCTGATACTTGCGTACATATTACCGTATTATTTTTTGATCACAATTTTAGGAATAGGCCTTGTTGCGGCAGGGATACACTTTATTAAACAAAGATAAGTCGGCGGCTGCTGCGGCTCACAGGCAGCGAACGGCAAATTCGGTGGGCGGAAGGGCAGGATTTTATATGCAGGTGGTTGTAGTTAGAGCTCCGAGAGCACTCAGAGGAATTTTAAGGCTTATATTCGGAATCAAGAAACAGGAAAATGAATAGTGAAATCGTCCGCAGTGTTTATGCGCTGCGGACAATTCTATACCTAATACATAGGCGATTCGACGCCGGATTTTCTGAACAGGAGTTGTGAAATTTACTGATGCCAATCGTTGATATTTTGTCCATATAAAAAAGCTTATCGGACGTGAGATTTGATAAAAATGTGCGAAATTGAGAGCGAAATTAGAAAATTAACCAAAAAACAAAATTATTTAGACTCTTTTTTGTTAAATAGTGCTTTTGATTTTTTACTTGATATTATTGACAAAATGCATGAAAAAGAGTATAATATGTCGTAATAAAAGTTATACCTATTGCTGTGCATCTGTGGCTGCACGGAGGTTTATTTTTTTAAATTTTTAAAATAAAGCGTCCGTTTGGCATTGTTTGACATTTTGTTTAAAGAAGTTTTGGGAGATGATTAATTATGAGAAGTGCGACATATCAAGTGAACGAAGAAGAAATTTTGGATAAGTTATTCGGCTTTATTGTAAAGCACGGCCTCGAGAACATTACAATTCGTGAAATGTGCAAGGGTACGGGCATTGCGTTGGGCAGTATTTATTACTGGTTCAACGGTAAGGACGAGTTGATTTGTGAGGTCACCGAATATGGCTTGAAAAAGGTTATTGACAGTGTCTTTGACTATGTTTACGGTAATGTAGACGATTTGGAGTCATTTTTTGATAACTGTCTGTCTGAGATAGGGAAGCATAAGGATGAACTTAGGTTTATCTATCAGATGGCGGCAAGCCCCGTGTATGGGAGTAACGTGCGTGAGCACAGCCGGCAGTGCGACAGTATGTATGAAAAGTATACTGATAAGCTGGCGGAGACCTTCGACTGTGATGCTAACGAGCTTAAGCCGTTGGTATATATGTTTATTTCTACTGTGCTTGATTATATCATCTGGGAAGATGACGAAAAGTCAAAGCTTCAGCTTAAGTTTATAAAAGGTTCTTTAAAGGAAAAGCTTAATATATAAAAATAATATCCGCAGAACAGCATAGGAATTTGTTGCTCCGCGGATATTTTTATCTATATTTATTTTTTATCTCTTCCGCAGCAAATCGGATTACGCATAGGCTTGTTCTGCAGCTTGTCGAGTGCCTCACCGGTATCAGCATTGCAAGTAAAATGATACTAAGCGCGATAGTATGGGGCTTTGCGGATGACTTCAAAAATGGCGTTTGTTCAGTAGGCATTAAATAGAAAAAATGCAAAAATAAAAATGCCTCTGCACCATTATCGTGTAGGGGTGTTTTTATTATTATTTTCTTTTTGCGCCACAGTATTTGCAGTCAATCTCAGATAAAGAATATAATTTTGATTCTCTGTATTTTTGTGAAAGCACCAATTCAAGATGTGGAATATGTAAAAGCGGTTATCGGACGGATTAATTCGCATAAACATTGATGAATCGGTTGTGATATATAAAGCATTCGTATAAATAAAAAGTAGCAAAACTAATAGGCTTTTCAAACTGCTTTTCAACAAAATTTGAACATTTTAACAAAATTATAAAAAATTATGCTTAACCCTTGATTTTACGAGCAAATTATGTTAGAATATATTCAAATGAAATTCAAATGAAATTCAAATGGCTTTTCCGTTGAAGAAGATATGCGATAAAACTAAATCAGAATATTTATATCAGGCTAAATGTGTGTATGTGGTTTATTTGACATACGCACCGTTGTTGTGTCTTGATACGGTTGAATATCGACGCCGGATTATCATTGTAATTGAGCCGGAAAATGTCGCAGTAATAAGTCGCAGTAATAAATATATAAAAATGTATGGAATTTAGCAATGAGGGAGGTGCTGTGTATATATGAAAAATAAAACAAAATGCATCAACACAGCACGCTTCCTCTGCCTGTTTCTTGCGGCAATTTTGTTCTTCGGCGGTATGCTTTCGGGATTCTTTTTTCTGAAAGCATCGGGAGAAGAAAGCACTGCCGAGGTCAGGAATCTGCTTAACGGCAGCTTTGAAGAAGGACAGACATGGACATCAGCCTATTTACAGCCCGATCAAAGCAAGGTTCCTTCATGGAATACAACGGCTTTTCAAGGTAAAATTGAATTGTTCAGAAGCAACACCGGAACCTATATAAATAATGTTAAGCTTGTACCTACAGACGGAACATATGCCGCAGAATTAAATGCAGATGAGGAAAGTACATTATATCAGAATATTAAAACAAGCCCGTCCAGCGTTTATGAATGGGGTTTGGATCATGGCGGACGAAACGGAACGGACACTATGGCGCTTATTATCGGCCCCAAACAAAGCTATGATCCCTCAAAACCCAGCAAAGCAGGGCGCGATCAGATGATGCAGATGGTGGACTGGCTTATGGAACGCGGTTCAGTCTCTATAAAAACTTCTGCGGGACTTGGCGAACATATTATATTATACAGTAAGAAATTCGGCGCAAAGGGTACCTTTGAGGACAACGCCGGAAACAATGCGTTCAGCTTAACGCCCAGCTCCATATACACCGAAAGATGGGAAATCTGGATCATGGCATCATCAAGGTCAACAAGCGGCACCAATCGTTGGAACTCATACGGCTCGAACGATACAAGCGTTTCTGCGGGTGGGTCGGGTAACGGTTTGAATACAAACCATTACTATTTGTATTCCGTTCCGGCTAAACAGACAGATACGGTTTTCGCCTTTGTATCGGTTGGATATGTCGATTCCATTGCCCCTGCGGATAAGGCAAAAACATACGGCAATTTTATTGATAATATCAATTTTAGGATTTATCATCCGTTTTCCGGAAGTACCACCAACCACGGCAGTGCTGTTATAGGCGGCAGTGACGGTTCCTCCGGCGGCGAGGGTTCGTCTGACGGTCATGAGGTAACCGTAAATAACAAGTTTACAACTTATGTGTCAGACGGTGAAACACTGAAAATTCAGGCTGTTATAAAAGCGCAGGACGTTGCTGACGGCTGTCGGTTCGTTGGTGTTTATAACACTTATATGAATAAAAACGGCGTTCACGTCTTTGACTTTATCGGTTTGTCAGGAAATCAAATAGATGATACCGGATCATTAACCGAAGAAGAGAAAAAAGGAAAATGGGTGAGGTCCGTAAACGAAGCCGGGGATATAATCTATACTTATTCGCTTGAGAATATAACCTCGTCAACCGATCTGCATTTTATATTTATTAAAAGCCCGACGGTAACATATGATTCCAACGGTGGAAAGCCGTATATCATAGAAAACCGACCGCATCAGGATGAAGATGAAAATGTTTATAGCTTTCGTCCTACGTCGGAAAGTAAAGATGAATATATATTTGTCCCGCCCTATGTTTCAAAAGCCGCAGAAGGGAAAAACGACGGTTGGAAATTTATGGGCTGGAAGCTTACAGGGGATATTATGGATAATATTCCCGCAGATACGGTGCAGGTAAACGCAGATAAATTGGGAAGCCTGCTGCTTCCTGCCGAACACTCTGTTGCCTGTGATTATGTTTTAGACGGTGCCTCAGGCGAAACTGCTGCGCAGTATTTCAAGATATACGACGGCAATGTTTCGTTTACCCAAAATATTCAAAAAGACAATCACGGAGAGATTCTTGGCACAACATGGGATGACGGCGGCGCAGCAAAGGCTTATGCAAATATTCATTACGGTATTACCATGGTTGCGCAATGGCGGTGGCGACAGGCTTTTATTCCACAGACCGTAAGTGGAGGTGATTGCGTTGATTCAGCTGAGGGCGGAACGGTAGAAATTACAAGCGTTACAGACCCGACAGACGAAAATTATAATGACGCATATACGGGAAAAGGCGGAAAATCCTACCATTCCGGAGTTGACGAAACGATAAACGTTAAGGCGACTCCGAATGCGGGGTGGAAGTTTATCGGTTGGTATGACGCAAGCGGAAAGCTTGTTTCTACCAATACCGAATACGGCTATGTTGAGACAACCGAAGCCGTAAACACCTATTACGCAAGATTTGCGAACGGTATTACGCAGACCTATATCCGTCAGTTCAAGAACGGAGATAATTGGGAAGATATTACCGATGACACAATAGGTGTGCTTGACCGTTACAGCTATACCGATGCGGTGGGAATGCCGATTAGCTGCACTGCCGCCGTCGGGAAGGGTTATAAATTTGTTGGCTGGTATGATTCTTACGGACAAAAAGTAGCTGACGATATGGTTATAAACAACGGCACAACAATCAGCTACACTACCACAGATGACGCCACCTATTATGCCCGTTATGAAAAGGCATACACGCTGAATGTCAGCAAAATTGACGAAGATGCAGATGCATCAGGCAATAAAATTCCGCTTGCCGGCGCAGAATTTACCCTGTACCAAATGGATGAAAATGGTGATAAAACAATTACCTATGACGGCGCAAGCGTAAAGTGTATCACAGTAGGCTCCGCAACGACGGTTTTAACCAAGGACGGCAAAGAGGCACTTGCAGCCTTTACCGATTCGCTTTTAGTGGGTAGGGACTACTATCTTGTCGAAACAAAGCCACCCTTTGGCTATAATATTACAAACAATATTACAAGGATTAGCTTTACCGGTACGGAAGCGGATGAAAACGGCATTTTAACCATTGAAATTGCAAACCAAATCGGTATCCGTCTCCCGATGGCGGGCGGTGCCGGAACGTTTATTTTTAACGTAATAGGGGTCATGTTGATTGGCGCAGCTGTTTTCTTTATTGTGTCAAAAAAGAATTTTGCGGCGAAAGAGAGCAAATAAGCGCAAATTCTATTGAAAAACAGAAAAACTATGCACGAAAATAATTAAGGCGACAGCCTAAAAATATATAAATATATAAACACAAAGGAGATTTTAAAATGTTAATATTCAAGAAAATCAAGAAAACACTTGCCCTTGTTATGGCATTGGCATTCTGTCTGTGTGCTCTGCCGACGGTAACCACAGCGGAAGAACCCACCTATGCATTAAACGGCACAATAAACTCTGTTCTGGAAATTATGAATGGTACTCCTACGGTAAATCTTACAGATGATGATACATCCGGTCAGATAACCATTGCACTACAGGGTGATAAAACTAAAGGCGCAATATTTACCGCATACAAGCTTTTAAATATTGTAAGAAACACCACAACCAAAATGCTTGAGGTTTCTATCCCCAACAATGACGATGGCAAAGCACAGGCTTTTTGGAACAAATATACAGGGAAAACAAATGCAACAATAAACGACATAAAAACTAAAATAAATGACTTCGGAGAAAATGATTCACAAAAGAGCAGTTCTATAGTTGAAGAGTTTGTAAAACTTTCTGATGCTGAGCTACCCAACAGTACAGCTTCTTCTTTAACCGAAAATAATGAGGCTTTTATCACTACGACCTTCGGCTTCTATGCAATACTTCAGACCGGCGCACCTGTCAACGGTTATATCGCATCTGCACCGGTACTCGCCTGCCTGCCTATGCAGGAAACTGACTCAAATGGCGTTAAAACCGGGAATTGGCTCAAAAGCTACACCGTTAAGCCTAAGGATGATACTATCAGCATCACCAAGCAGGTAAAGGCAACAGGTGACGGTGCTACTTACAAAGATGAAACAATCACCAATATCGGCGATACCGTTTCATATGAGATTATTGCCGAGCTTCCTACCTACGGCGCGGATATTGTAAACAGCACCAACGGTATAATATATACGATAGAGGATCAATTGCCTGCCGGTGTTACATATACAGATGGCTCTGCTTCTGCTGCCTTGATTAAGCAGACCGAAAGCGGCGATGTAGAAGATATAAGTAGTATTGTTCCATCCTATTCAGGCGGCAAAATTACCTTAACAATTCCTGCAAGCGAGTATAAAACAAGTATCAACGGAACTTATTATAAAATTAAGATTACATATTCCGCTCTTTTAAACGGCTCTGCCGTAGTTGAAGGTGACGGAAACACCAACACAGCTACCTTAAAATACTCATCATATGCAGACCAGACGACAACAACTAAGGCTGACGCAAAGGTTTATACCATGGGTCTTGATATAACCAAGATTGAAAAGGGTTCACCTGCTACAACATTGGCAGGTGCGGAGTTTGAAGTTCATTTGGATCCAGCCGGAACTGATGCTGCAATAGAATTCATTGACATAACTGATGAAAAAGGTTCAGAAATTAATTACTACAGAGTTGCAACACCGGGCGAAACAGGTAGTGTAACAAAAATAGTTGTAACTGACAGCGCTGATGCTGACAAAAATGGTAAATTAATGATTGACGGTCTTAATAATACAACATACTATCTCAAGGAGACCAAGGCACCGACCGGCTACAACCTCCCGACAGATTTGTTTGATATAGAAGTTGCACCGACTGCTAATTCCGGTGAGACAAAATATGATTACAGTAGTGATAATACGAATGTATTGGATTTCGATGGAAATCGTCTTTCCAAGGATATTGAAAACTCAACCGGTATTGACCTGCCGGTTACCGGTGGCATGGGTACCGTAATCTTTACCGCAATAGGACTTTTGCTCATGGCGGGTGCCGCATACTTCCTCTTCAGAGGTAAAAAGAGCAGCAACTAAAATTGTCTGATTTGCAAAAATCCGCCTGTAAGACCCTTACGGCGGATTTTTGTATAGGTGATAGGAATGAACAATAAAATCAAAATCATCGCCTGCACCATGATTTTTCTGGTCGGGCTGTCTGTTATGCTCTATCCGAGCATAAGCAATTTTATGCACCAAAGGGCACAGGTCGGTGTTATAGACGACTACCGTGAAAAAGCTGAAAAGATGTCCAAGGGTCAGCTTGACGAGCTTAAAGACGAGGCGAGAAAGTATAACGCAAGGCTTGCCGCCGCCATTAACGGAAGCGACCAAAGCGCAGCCGCGCCTGCCGCGGATAACGGCTACTTTAAGCTGCTTAACATAAACGATGATGTAATGGCATATATAAGCATCCCTCTCTGTGATATTAACCTCCCCATAAGGCACGGCTGTGACGAGGAGGTTTTGCAGCAGAGCGCAGGTCACCTCCCGGGGAGCTCTCTCCCTATCGGCGGCGAAAGCACTCACGCCGTTATAACGGCACACAGAGGTCTGCCGTCAGCAAAGCTGTTTACCAATTTAGACGCATTAAAGCTCGGTGACCAGTTTTACATTCATGTTCTGGACGAAATTCTCGCCTATGAGGTGGATCAGATAAAGGTCGTTCTGCCCGATGATACAAGGGATTTGCGTATTATCGAGGGCGAGGATTATGTTACCCTTGTCACCTGCACGCCGTACGGCATCAACACCCATCGGCTTCTTGTCCGCGGCAAAAGAACGGAGTACATTCCGGAGCTTGAGGAGGCACAGACCGCAGAGGGCAAGAGAAAGCAGGTCAAGACCTTTATCTTCTATTTGCTCGGCTTCGTTGCGGCGGTATTGGTTATTGTGCTTATATATATAATTAAAAAGAAGCTTGACAAAAACAAGAAAATCGGCGAAAATAATAAGGTAAACTGAAAATTTTAATTAAGAAAGGTATAAGGCGGGTTATGAAAAAGACAGTTTCGCTTTTGTCGGCGGTTCTGCTTCTATCGTTTATGCTGAATATATGCGGCGTAAGCTCTGAGGCAGCGGGAAGCCTTACAATTAAATACATGCGCAAGGATAACGGCCGCGGCATCGCAGGCGTTGAGCTGTCTGTTTTCAAGGTCGGTGACCTCATCGGTGAAAGCTATGCCTTAACAGAAGATTTTCAAAAATCAGGTGTAAATCTGAACTCTCTGACCTCCGCATACGCAAACTACAAGGCAGCCGAAACCCTTTTTCGCTATGTCGGAAAACACGGAATAAGCGGTATCACTGCCGAAACAAACACAGACGGGAGTGCCTTTTTCAGCGGTCTGTCGGTCGGTGTTTACCTTGTCGCCCAGACAAAAGATATTTCCGACTATTGGACGATTTCGCCCTACGTCATTCCCATCCCGACACAGGGCAGCAACGGCACGCCGTTATACAATGTTTTATCCAATGTCAAGACCGAACACAAAAACAACGGCGGCAACAGTGGCGGAGGGGGCAGCGTAGATAACACCTTTTCCGCCTCAGTCACTAAGATTTGGGATGATTCGGACGATGCGGACGGTATACGTCCGCAAAGCGTGTCCGTAACACTCCTTAAAAACGGTACAAAGCAGAAAACTGCGGTCTTGAACACTCAAAACAGCTGGAGACACACCTTTACAGGGCTTTCGGGAAGTCCGACATCCTACACGATTGAGGAGCTGCCTATTGACGGCTATACCCCCTCGTATTCCGGGAGTGCGTCGAGCGGGTTTGTTATTATAAACCGCCACAGTGCGACAAATCCGCCAAAGCCCGACAATGACATATCCGTTTCGGTTAAAAAGCAGTGGGACGATAACAATAACGAGCAGGGAATACGACCCAAAAGTGTAACGGTTCAGCTAATCAAGGACGGCATCGTATTCCGCACGGCACAGCTTGAACAATCTAACGGTTGGAGCTTCCGCTTCGACAAGCTGTCGGACGGCAATTATACGGTAAAGGAAATAACTCCCGACGGCTACAGTGCGTCATATACAAGAACAAACGGAAATCTGTACACTGTCACAAATACAATCGGCGGCAAAGCCGATGACTCGCCGCTGACGCCCGTCAATCCGTCACATACGGAGGTTTCAGTGAAAAAGGTCTGGAACGATAACAACAACGCAGGCGGTTTGCGGCCGGACAACATCACCGTTGACCTTATAAAGGACGGAGAGAAATATGCCTCCGCAAAGCTGTCCGAGGACGGCGGCTGGCAGCACAGCTTTACGGATTTGCCGAAGGATTCAGAGTACAGCGTATATGAGAACACTGACGAAAGATACAAGGTTGACTACGGCGGCAGCGCAGCCGAGGGATATGTTATCACAAACACCTATCCCACAGACAATCCGACCAATGACGAGCCCGAACCGACAAGTCCGTCCGCCGTTGACATTCCGGTGGAAAAGATATGGCGTGACGGCGATAACGAAGGCGGAATCAGACCGAAGAGCATCATCGTTAAGCTTATTAAGAACGGCAGCATATACCGTGAGCTTGAGCTGTCCGAGGACGACGGCTGGAAGGGTGTGTTTACGGATGTACCGTCCGACGCTCAATACAGTATAATTGAGGATGCGGTTTCGGATTATGTGGCGGCATATGCGCAAAACGGAGAAATGGGATTCACAATCACAAACACAGCCGTACCCGGCACTACCGACATCGGTGTGCCGCCGAAGCCTTATATTCCGGCACAACGGAGCGGAGGCGGTTCTTCCTCCGTATTCTCCTCCGATGCTCCTGCCGCGCCTGCGGCAGCCATACCGCAGACCGGTAATACGAATTGGCCTGTGCCGATTTTGGCTGTTTCCGGACTTATATTTATAGTAATCGGTCTAATTCTCGTTCCCGACAAAAGGGGTGAGGAAAAATGAAAAGAGCCATGACATTTATAATAATCGGCTGTTTTATGCTTTTGTCAGCCGGTGCTCTCTTTTTCTTTAACGAGGTAAGTTCATACCGTGCCGCCGAGGAATCAATGAAAATTTTAAGCGGTCTTGAATCGGATATGCTCTCGGACACCGCCGGCATGGCGGACGAGGACGACGGCACAATGGCAACAAGGCTCGTTGACGGAATTAACATTGTAGGTGTGATATCCGTTCCCTCTGTGGGGATTGAGGTTCCCGTTGCGGCGGACTGGAGCTATGCTAATTTAAAGAAATCGGCGTGCCGATACAGCGGCACTGCCAAAGGCGGAAGATTGATTATACTGGCGCATAATTACAGCCGCCATTTCGGCAATCTGAAAAATGTCGAAAAAAATGCCGAAGTACAGTTTATGGACGTAAACGGAAATTTGTATACATACATGATAACTGACACCGAGATACTCGGAAAGTACGAGCTTGATCGGCTCACCGCATCCGAAAGCGATTTAACCCTGTTTACATGTACCTACGGCGGACAAAAACGAATTGTTGTTCGCTGTATGAAAAATTCGCATTAACATAATTGTATCCTCTCGGAAAAAGAGAGAAAAAGCTAAAAACGGAATGAATAGTAATATTCTTTTATTATGGCTTGTAATAAAAAAGATAAGTATCGGAAGAAGGGCATGAATTTCCCTAACTGAGCGAAAGAAGACAGCGGTTAGTAATACCCGGGACACACAGTGCATATAATAAACCAAAGACGCAATTAATATTGCGGAACGGGAGGCATTGTATGTGAGGTGTTACATCGAAAAACGAACGGTTGAACTTGCGAATTACATAATAAAAAACAAATGTACCGTACGGGAGGCGGCCTGTATATTCGGCATTTCAAAATCGACCGTACATAAGGATATAACAGAGAGGCTGCTTGAGATTAACCGCAGACTTGCGGATGATGTTAGGGCGATCCTTATGGAGAATAAGCAGGAAAGGCACATACGCGGAGGATATGCAACGCGCGAAAAATATCGGAACAGGCGCGAGGCTGGATAAGATTTATAAATACAAAATACGGTTTAGGATTCTTCTTAAACCGTATTTTATTTGCATTTATGTATTTTACTTGCCTTTATGTATTTTATTTGAAGTAATCGACAAAACTAATGACATATAAAAATTCACGGAGGAAGTTGTAAACATGAAAGATAAAATATTCGGTGTACTTCAGAGAGTCGGCAGATCGTTTATGCTGCCTATCGCAATTCTGCCGATTGCCGGCTTGCTTCTGGGAATAGGAAGCTCATTCACCAACGAAACTATGCTTGAGGCGTATGGCCTTACAGGGATAATACATCAGGGAAATCTGCTTTATGCACTTTTGAACGTGATGAGCAATGCCGGAACGGTTATATTCGATAACCTTGCGCTTTTGTTCGCCATGGGCGTTGCCATAGGCATGGCGAAGCGTGAGAAGGAGGTTGCCGCTCTGTCGGGTGCGGTGGCGTTTTTGGTTATGCACAAGACGATTGAAGCCATGATTGAAAATACCGGTGGCGTTGAAAATATGCTTGAAAATTCAACGGCTGAGGTTTTGGGTATAACAACCCTGCAAATGGGTGTTTTCGGCGGTATTATCGTTGGCCTTGGTGTCGCCGCTTTGCACAACAGATTTTATAAGGTCAGATTTCCGCAGCTGATTGCGTTTTTCGGCGGCACGAGGTTTGTGCCTATTATTTCGGCACTCGTGTATGTCGCTGTGGGAATACTTCTGTTCTACATCTGGCCGGTGATACAAAGGGGCATTTCTATGCTCGGTAACTTAGTTCTTGCATCGGGATACTTCGGCACATGGATATACGGGATAATCGAGAGAGCGCTGATACCATTTGGGCTTCACCATGTGTTTTATATCCCGTTCTGGCAGACCTCGGTCGGCGGTTCGGCTGTCATTGACGGGGTTTTGATTCAGGGTGCGCAGAATATCTTTTTTGCTGAGCTTGCGTCAAAGGGAACAGAGGTATTCAATGTTGAAGCGACAAGGTTCATGGCAGGAAAGTTTCCGTTTATGATATTCGGCCTGCCGGGCGCAGCACTGGCGATGTACCACTGTGCGAAAAGGTCAAAGAGGAAGGTTGCCGGTGGCCTGCTTCTGTCCGCTGCGCTGACCTCAATGCTGACCGGAATAACCGAGCCGCTGGAGTTTACGTTCATATTTGTTGCACCGCTGATGTATGCGGTTCACTGCGTGCTGGCGGGTTTATCGTTTATGCTGATGCATATATTAAAGGTCGGTGTCGGAATGACCTTCTCGGGAGGGTTAATCGACTTGTTCCTGTTCGGTATTTTGCAGGGTAACGCAAAGACCAACTGGATTTATATTGTGATTGTGGGCGTCGTATACTTCGCACTGTATTATTTCATATTCAGATATATGATTAAAAAATTCAACTATACAACCCCGGGCAGAGAGGAAGAAGGAGAGGAAACAAAGCTGTATACCCGTGCAGATGTTGATGCAAGAAAAAGTGAGGCGAACTCAGCGCAAGATTCTTCGAGCAGCACAAGTGATGTTATTGTTAAAGGCTTGGGCGGCAAGGGTAATATAAGGGATATTGACTGCTGTGCAACGAGGCTGCGTGTTACGGTTAATGATTCGGGAAAGGTATCGGAGCAGCTTTTGAAGCAGAGCGGTGCGGCAGGAGTGATAAAAAAGGGCAATGGCGTTCAGGTTATATACGGGCCTAAGGTCACAGTGATAAAATCGGACCTTGACGATTATATGTCGAACGGCGAAGTCAAAAACTCGGCGGAAAAGCCTGAAATAACGGGAAATGTAACTAAAATGAGGGCGAATGCAGCAGTAAATCTTATATTGCTGTCGCCGCTGGCGGGGGAAATTATTCCGCTTGAAAAGGTTGAGGATGAGGTTTTCAGCGCAGGAATACTCGGATACGGCGTGGCGATAGAACCGTCAATCGGAGAGGTTCATGCGCCGGTGGACGGCGTTGTGTCAAACACGGTCGAGTCTGCTCACGCAATAGGCATCACTGCGGACAATCCGGAAAAGACCGATATACTGATTCATGTGGGAATAGATACAGTGAAGATCGGCGGCGAATTCTTTGAATACTGCGTAAAGGAGGGGGAGGCTGTTAAGGCAGGTGACCTTTTGATGAAATTTGATATTGACGGTATACGGGATAAAGGGTATAAGCTCACCACACCTATTATAATATCAGGAATGGAGGATAAGTCAAGAATAAAAATGTCGGCAAGGAAAATGACAGATATTGGGCAGAAGTTATTTGAATTAAAATAAAGTGTAGTTATTCAAAATAATGTGTAGTGATTTAAAATGACGTGTAATAGGGTGAAATTTTATTGGACTAAGTATCGGGCGGTCTGTATCTAACCCGCCCGATTATTAATTATTGTATTTATATAAAATAACGATAAGTATATAAAATTTAAAGTAAAAATTTATATCGATATTTCCAAAACTTTTGTGTTTCCCCAAAATTTAAAGACAAAAGTGCAATAAACAGAGTAAGTACAAGGAAAAACGCAAATTCAAATTTGAAATTATCTGCGATTTGATACAATTAAAATATTAAAATAATTTTTCATTGCAGTTGGGCAGTAGGGTTCCTGAAAAACGGAGGGGTGCACCCGGTGTTTTTTACCCTAAAGGGCACAGGTGGGAAGAGGAGACACAGCGGAGCAGGCGACGATGCGAATAAACAAGCATCGAGCAAGCGGAGCAAGTGGCGACGAGGGTGCAGGGTAATTATCCAATAAAATTATTTACGCTCCGAAAATTGCCTCCCTTGCCTAAGAGGGGACCACCGAGTATTAACCAAATAGCCTCCCTTGCCTAAGAGGGGACCATCGAGTATTAACCAAATAGCCTCCCTTGCCTAAAGGGAGGGGGACCACCGAAGGTGGTGGAGGGATACACGAAAGCAAAGCATATCATCATAAGTAAAAAGTTAAATTAAAGTATAAAATCAGAACAGAAAGAATAGAACAGTGAAAATTGACGGTTATTATAATACCTAATTACGAGGGTAACAGAAATTTTGAGGGGGTATGCAGATATATTTGTGTTGCCGCATATGAATCCCTCCGTCAGTCTTCGACTGACACCTCCCTTTAGGCAAGGGAGGCTTTGGTGTGCGGAATTTTCGCAAAAAATGACGGGAGCAGGTACCGCATATGCACTGTCAATAAACAGAAATAGAAAAGCCCTGTTTTGCTTCATACAAAACAGGGCCTTTTCAGCTTAATTTATAAATCTATATCAGAACTTGGAACGAGCGGTATAGTGTGTATGCAAGAGCTCGTGTGCCTTATGACTTCCCGGTTCGGTGAGGTATTCTTTATAGAGCAGCTCAAGATCCGGGTTTTTATGACTCTTGCGGAACGTAGACTTTTCGTCCTCG